>CAZMVM010000128.1:0-7765 GCA_964569785.1 uncultured Pigmentiphaga sp.
ACACCTCTGAGAGTCATTTGACTCCGTAATAACCGAAATATCTGCCTAGTTGCGGCCGGCGAAGATCTGTGTCAATCAAAAGGATCCGCTTTCCCGTTCCTGAAAGTAGAACGCTAAGGTTTGCCGCCACAAAGCTCTTTCCAAGCGCTGCAGTAGGTCCGGTAATGATGATATTCTTGTTTTGCGCACCCATCAGCGCGAACGCTAGTCCTGTACGAAGAGATCGCAAGCTTTCTATTGCACTATCTTCAGGTGCCAAGACTGCCAGAAGCTGTGTCTTCTTACTAGCGGTGATTGCGGCACCACGACGGCTACGGTCGTGAGAATCAAGCTTTTGTTGTGCTGCACTTTCCGGAACTGTAGCGTATACCGGTAACCCAGTAACCTTTTCTGCCTCTTCTGCGTCTCGAAGGGTAGGTCGCAGCATGCGCAGGACAAACGCGCCCAGGACGCCAAGGATCAAACCCAGTACGGCACTGATTGCGATCACCAGCAGCTTTTTGGGTGCGACAGGCAAATTGTCGGGGATTGCATAGTCGATAATTCGCACGTTACCCACTGTGCCAGCTTTAGCGACGCGTAGCTGTTGCGCGTTGTTGAGCAGCCCAATGTATAGCTGTGAGCTGACATCCGCGTCGCGCTGTAGTCGCAGTAAATCGCGCTGTGCCGATGGCAGCATGTTGATCTGCTGGTTCAGGGTTTCCAGCTCCTGGGCGGTTGCCGCCAGTTGTTCATCGATAGCGCGGATGGTGGGATGGTTGGGTTTATAGCGTTGTGTAAGCGCTTCCCGCTCAAGAATAAGCTCTTGCCGTTTTTGTTCCACTGCAATCGATTGGCTTAACAGGGCACTGGCAGTCGAGTCTACGCTCAATGTCTGAGTCCGTGTTTTGAAGCTATTAAGCGCTTCTTCAGCCCGGCTGACGTTCTCTTTAATAACCGGAAGCTGCTCTTCCAAAAACTGCAGACTTTGGTCGGCCTCCGCGCTGCGTCGCTCGACGTTTTGACGAAGATAGGCACGCGCTACTGCATTGACAAGCTCGCTCGCAAACATCATGTTCGGGTGCTCGTAGCTGACGCGCAGGATGTTACTGGCACGACCAGCTTCCGCCACTTCCAAGTTTGCCCGTACCGCCCTATAAGCGGAAATGGGGGACCGTCGTGAAACAGAGAACTCAGTATTGTCGTTCGCGAGTAGCCTGGCCACTGCGATTCGACCCATGCCGCCGTGCACTTTAAATGGCACAGCTTGATTCAAGGGACCGCGGGCAATTTCGATGCCGTTATCATCCAGCAACCGAAACCCCTCGTCGGCTTTCATCACGGTGAACTCTCGGCCGTAGCCACTTGTGGGTACAACAAACTCGGCTAGCTCAAGCTCTTCACCACCCCAAGCAAACCCGCGAAGTCCAAACCATCCCTCGGGTATTTCTGGTCCGCGGTGTCGACGCGCTAGCCATTCGCCGAACACCGGGAAGCGATTGGCCACGGAGATGGATATGTCTGCCTGCGTGGCATCGATCGCGTCCATGAGCACTTCCCGAGAGCGGAGAATTTCGATCTCGCCGCTGATGGGGCTAGTACCGGCACCAAGTGCTTCACTGAGTTGGATGCCGGTTAGTGGGGTGAGCTTGTCACTTTCTACTTGTATGAGAGCATCCGCCTTATATATGGGCGTAGCCAGTGTTGCATAGGCTATCCCCAGTGCTAATGCGACAAGCACCGCTCCTACAATCAGCCAAATGTGCTGCAGTAGTGTGTCGATGAGATCCGCAAGATTGATTTCGTTTCCCGTTTCAAAGTCGGGCTGGGGGCTGTTCGTAGAAGGGGTCATCAGTATTCAGTGTGTGTCTGGGCTACCAACCAGGTGCCGTTCAGTCGGCGACGCGATACAAGAAGTTAGCGGACGGCAAGATGTTGTTGATGACGCGCGACCAGCGAGCCACTTGCGCGGGATCGACGTAAATGACGTCGCGCGGCTGCAAGTCGAAGCTGTCAGCCAAGACCAGGGCAGTTGGGTTGGATGCATCTAAGTGCCAAATCTGGGGCTTTCTGTTTTCCGCTGCGCGAATGACGTACACCTGACCCGCGTTCGCGGTCAGGGGGTTCAATCCACCGACATCGGCTAGCGCTTCTGAAAGACTAATGCGCCCGCGTGGCATAACCAGCGATTGCGGCTTGCCCACTTCGCCCAGTACGAAAATTTTGTTGTACCGATTCTCCGGCACGGTTAAAACATCGCCATGGCGCAGACGGACGTCTTGACTTATGTCTCCTTCGTAGAACAGCGCATACAAATCGATTGGTATCGTCTCGCCGTTGCTGCGGCGTAACGAGGCTCGTCGCAGGTCAGCGTCGGGCTTCACACCACCTGACTTGGCGATAAGCTCTGTAACTGTTAGCGGGACATCCGTAATCGGTACCGTGCCTGGGTTTTCTAGCTCGCCGACAGCAAACACACGTTGACTGCGATAGATCATGACCGACACATCAACTTGTGGATCCACCAGATACGTCGCTAGCTTCTTGGCGAGCTCGTTGCGAATTTGAGATACCGTTCGGCCTGCGGCACGAATACGGCCGACATAAGGATAGAAGAAGTAACCATCAGCATTCACGACGCGCCCTGAGAGTTCGTTTGCGGTTGCTGTAGGGTTACTTAGCTCAGGGTGGTTCCAGACGGTGATCTGTAGAACGTCTTGGGGCCCTACCAAGTACTGGTAAGGGCCATTGGCCTTGGGAACTGCAGATTTACGTGTCGTGGCCGCCATGTCTTCAATAGCACGCGACAACTCAATTTGTTCTGCAACAGTTGTCGGGTTAATGGAATAAATGTCCGCTTGTGCCGTGTACGCGTCGATAGAGGCGCCTTCGGGAGTATCAGGGTTGGGCGTCACATTGAGATGATGCCCGGGTGCAAGAGCACACCCCGCCAATAAAGTCATAATTGACAGAAGGCTCGGTAGGCGAGCGCGGCGCGAGATTGAAGCGGTCATTGTTGTCATTTCTCCTTCAGGATGCGGCCAGGGCGAGTCGAACTGTTCACTGAGCGAAGTAAAGTTTGGTCCAGACGTTGTTACTTCTGGTTGCGAGTGTGTTGTTAGGCTGCTTCAGAGACAAGGCCAGCGTCGCGTAAGTGGTCAAGCCAAGTCTGAACGCTGGCGTCGATGTTCTTCCAGGCTGCGACGAAGGCTTCGCGCGGCGAATTGATAGGATCTTCGATATCGCCACACCCCCACTGGCCCAAAAGAAAGGTTTTGCCGGTCGCGGTGGGAAAGCGCCTTTGCACCTCCCGGCGATGGCCGGCATCCATTACGAAAACCGCGGTTGCGGCCGCCATTTCTGGCGCAGTGATTGACGCGGCACGCTTTGTAGGTGGTATTGGCACGCCGTTAAGCGCCGCAATTTCGATCGCAAACGGATGTGGCTTTCTCCCTACCGGAGCTCCAAGCCCCCGAGAAATGACCTCTGCGTGCAGACCTTTCTTCTGTAGGTAGTGCCGAAATAGAGCCTCTCCCATAGGGCTTCGGCACACATTGCCGGTACACATCACGATAATGAGTGGTCGAGTTGGGGTGGACATAGCTTTTATGCGGCGAGCGACCACAAAAATGAAACAAGTTATGAACGTTAAGGTCGCGGGGATTCAGTTATTGGCGACCTCCTCCTTGGCCCCAGATTATAGGGCGTAAGACGAATGAAGTAGGGCTTGCAGCTAGTATTGATGTTACTAGTTGCAAGTTCCTGAAGATAATCAGAATCGAAGCGTGGGTGGGTTTTTAGAAGGTTTTCGCCGCAAAATTATTATTTTGTTTATTAGATTCGAATGTCATATAAATGGAACAGTCGAGTCACCCGACGATTTATGGGGAGGTAAGCATCGAGCGAGCGAGCTGCGTTACGGCGCTACACACGTTGTACTGGTTCCCGCACCACTTGTTGTGCGAGTCGTCCACGTAATTTTGTTGCCTTTGCCGCGCATCTCATAGCGCGCGTCTGCGTACCAGAAGCCGGACGCTGAGACCTTTTCGGGCAATGTGATCGTGAGCCCATTTGGCATTACCACGAGGGCTGTTTGGTCGACAAACGTCGCGTGAAAACGAGAGCCGTCGTCACAGATGAACTCTGCGGTAGGCACCGCGTCGACCGACGAGGCGCAACCGGAAAGTACGAGAGCAGCAAGCGAGCCGGTAAGGGCAAAACGCGTGGAAATCATGGGTTGATTAGTCCTCAAGTTAGCCAAGTAGTCAGAGTAGGGCACCTGGGTAGTGCACGATTCAAGCTTGCCGCTTATAGTAATAGTTTCGCCCCATTAGGGATATCCGCGTGTACAAACGCTTGGGGTATGCGCTATGCTGCCGGCGGAGGTGCCTATGCATACTAACAACTACGTTTATAAGGGATATCGGCTAACTGCCAACGTATCGCGCGTTGCAGCAGACGACTTGGGCGACTCTTCCAGTCCTCTGTTTAGCGCCACGATACGGCTAGTTCCGGCCACTGCTGTACATGATGACGGGGAAGAGTTTCCAGTTCCCCGTTTTGTTGAAGGGAATTACGCTTATAGCCCGGCTGAGGCGGTGGATGCCGCGATCCGCCATGGCTGCGAGCTGGTCATGGAAGAGATGGCTCGACGGCAAGCCGAAATGGCGGATGAGGAGTCTCCCTAGGAGACGGTCCGATATTGCGCAAGGGTATGGCAACAGCAGCCGTCTCAGTTGGTAGCAGGTTCGGCTTATTCCGGCAGAACGTAGCTGAGGCGAAGGTGCAGGTAAAGCCGTCAGCAGGAACAGGGAGTACAGCCGTCAGCAGGAATGGGAATAGGGGGTAGTCTCCTCGCGTCGCAATTCACCGATGAGCAAGGGAAGGGTGAACAGTTTCGTTACACGATCAACAGGTTTTGGCTTGACACCCTCCTAGGCCGACAGGTTCAATACCTGTCGTTAAGATGAACAGACGACGTACTTCCTAGCTGTGAAATCCTGCACATCATGACCCAGCCCCCCTCTCTCGACGCTATCAAACTCGCGGTTATCGGCCTTGGCTATGTGGGCTTGCCGTTAGCAGTAGAATTTGCCAAAAATCGGGAGGTTGTCGGGTTCGATATCAATCCCGCCCGTATCGACGCCCTGCAATCGGGGCACGACTCAACGTTAGAAGTATCAGATGACGAGCTGCGGGCGGCGACAGGTATGCGCTATACGCACTCGGTGAGCGATTTGCGCGACTGCAATTTCTATATCGTCACCGTCCCTACACCAATCGATGAGCATAAACGGCCGGATTTACAGCCTTTAATCACGGCTTCCGAAACCATTGGATCGGTGTTGAAGCCCGGTGATGTTGTTGTGTATGAATCCACGGTATTCCCTGGGGCGACCGAAGAAGTATGTGTGCCGGTACTAGAGCGTGTGTCGGGGCTACGCTACATCTCAAGCGAAAATGAAGCAAACGGCAGCGGCCAGGACACCGGGGGCTTTTATTGTGGGTATAGTCCCGAGCGCATCAACCCGGGCGACAAGCAGCATCGCGTTGCCACCATCACCAAGGTAACAGCCGGTTCTACACCGGAAGTCGCCGACCTAATCGATCAGCTATACCAACAAATTATTGTGGCGGGCACGCATAAAGCAGAGAGCATTCGTGTTGCCGAAGCAGCCAAAGTGATCGAGAACACCCAACGCGATCTGAATATCGCGTTGGTAAACGAGCTGGCGATTATTTTCAACAAATTGGGCATTGATACCCAGGCGGTACTTGAGGCCGCAGGTACGAAGTGGAACTTTCTTCCCTTCAAGCCCGGTCTGGTTGGCGGCCATTGTATTGGCGTCGATCCCTACTACCTCACCTATAAGGCGCAGGCCATTGGGCACCATCCAGAGATCATTCTCGCGGGACGCCGACTGAACGACAGCATGGGGGCCTATGTGGTGTCCCAGCTGATCAAGGCGATGCTCAAGCGCAAGATCACTGTAGAAGGGGCACGTGTGCTAGTGATGGGATTAGCGTTCAAAGAGAACTGCCCGGATCTGCGTAACACGCGAGTCGTTGATATCGTTAAGGAGCTTCGCGAGTACAACGTCGCCGTTGATGTTTACGATCCCTGGGTAAGCGCGCGCGAGGCAGGGCGAGAGTACGGCATCCAGCCGGTGGCAGAGCCCGAGAAGGGTGCTTACGACGCGATCGTCCTCGCGGTTGCACATGATGAGTTCCGCGCGATGGGCCCAAAGGCCATCCGTGCGCTGGGCAAAGAAGAACACGTGTTGTACGACCTGAAATATGTCTTGCCGCGCGACGCTGCAGACATCCGTCTATAAGCCGCATGACACAATACAAAGCAGTGCGCGCCGCGCTTCAACAGGCGCCTCGAACATGGTTGATTACAGGCGTCGCAGGATTCATCGGCTCTAACTTATTAGAAGAGCTGCTTAAGCTTGATCAAGAGGTAGTCGGGCTAGACAATTTTGCGACAGGCTACCAACGTAACCTCGACGAGGTTCGATCGCTCGTAAGCGCTCGGCAATGGCAGCGCTTTCGTTTTGTCGAGGGCGACATCCGGGACCTTGACGTCTGCCGTGAGGTTTGTGCAGGTGTAGACTACGTGCTGCACCAAGCCGCCTTGGGCTCGGTACCGCGGAGTTTGGCCGACCCGATTACCAGTAACGCGGCGAACATCGACGGCTTCTTGAACATGCTCGTGGCCGCACGTGACGCCCAGGTGAAGAGCTTTGTGTACGCTGCCAGTAGCTCTACTTATGGCGATCACCCTGCGCTGCCCAAAGTGGAAGACACCATTGGCCGGCCTTTGTCGCCGTATGCCGTCACCAAATACGTGAACGAACTCTATGCTGACGTGTTTGCACGCAGCTACGGGTTCAATAGCATCGGCTTACGCTATTTCAATGTTTTCGGAAAGCGTCAGGATCCTGAGGGCGCCTATGCTGCCGTCATTCCGAAATGGACCGCAGCCATGATTCAAGGCGAGGATGTCTTCGTGAATGGCGACGGCGAAACCAGCCGCGACTTCTGTTTTGTTGAGAATGCAGTGCAGGCTAACCTGTTGGCCGCCAGCACGGAAGACGACGCCGCTCGTAATCAGGTCTATAACGTGGCGGTCGGTCACCGCATCTCGTTGAACGAGCTGTTTCATGCCATTCGGAGCACGTTGGCTGAAAACGGGGTGGCATACGAAAAGACACCCGTATATCGTGACTTTCGGCCGGGCGATGTGCGCCATTCACAGGCGGATGTTTCGAAAGCCGAGCGGCTATTGGGGTATCAAGCAACGCACGACATATGTGCGGGCTTGCGGGTAGCCATGCCCTGGTACGTGCAATTCCTCAGGTAATTCGCGTTCGCCCTGTAACCTCGGGGCCTGCTGACCAAGTTAGGATAGCGCAGAGCTTGCTAACGACGCACGCTGCGCTAACACACGCTCGTCGCCTCTGGCCATGAGCATCTTCCAGTACGCTACATACCCTGACAGGTCGTGTTCGACATCGTCCTTCGAGCCCGTGGAACGTGTGCAACGTGTGCGGCAGCTCGTGCAAGGGATCGGCTTTTCGTTGTGCGTTGAATATGTTGGTATTTATCGGACAGCGAGAAGACAGTACTCGCGATTAAGCTTGCCGTAATCGGCACCTTCTTGCGTAGTCCGGTTGTTTAAGAATTCATCGTCCGGTAGAAGAGTGGTCCGGAGCAATACTTAAGATGAGTCATCAAGCCTCTAAGGATTTGCTCCGCAGGCGTTCGGTAGCAGACAAAGGGA
>CAZMVM010000128.1:7775-9420 GCA_964569785.1 uncultured Pigmentiphaga sp.
ATTTTCTGTTGCGATAGAAACCTCACCGCATCGTGTGACTTTCCTTTCTAATCGATAAGATTCGAGTAATGTTGTGACGAAGTGACAACAGTAAAAGTTACGTTGATGTATCTATTCGATAAATATAAGTTCACAGAGAATCAAATAGTAACTACACGAGTGCCCCTCATCCGGGGCGGTAAGGCTCGTCGAGGTCACTACGGTAACAAGTCAGTGGCACTAATAACGCTTTCAGGGCATATTAATACCCCGTTGTAATTGTCAATGTGGGTATCGCTGCTTTCATCCGCCACGGCCGCCCCACTTTCGCAGCAAGTGATCTCTTTAGTTAATATACGAATCAAGACATGAAAAAAACCGTTCGCCGTCTCGACGCGCTGGATCGCAAAATTCTTGCGGTGCTCCAGGAGAATTCTGATCTACAAATAGCTGAGATCGCCGAGAGGATCGGGCTATCCGTAACTCCCTGTTGGCGCAGAATTCAAAGACTCAAAGATGCCGGCGTGATACGGAAACAGGTGGCCTTGTTGGACTCGAAGAAACTTAACTTGGGAGTCACGGCATTTGTATCGGTGCGCACGCTTAACCGAACCGGCGAGTGGTTCGCCCGCTTTCGACAGGTGGTCGAGGAGCGGCCAGAAATCGTGGATTTCTATCGTCTTAGCGGAGACGTAGACTACCTATTACGTGTAGTGGTGCACGATTTTTCCGCCTTTGACAACCTATACAGGTACCTAACTGAAAGTATCGAGTTGCTTGATGTGCGCTCGAGCTTTGCGATGGAAGAGATCAAAAGCACGACAGCGCTACCGCTGAATCACATCTAGCGGCAAGCGTAGTTCGACCTGTCCGCGGGTAAGGCTTGAATCAGTGGGTAAATCTGACTGCTCGGGCAGCCTTAGGAACATACGTACATGGGGGATCCCACTGGCTTCCAGCGTGACGCACACGGTGGCCTAGCATGCGTTGTCAAAGTGATTCAAGGTCACCTCGCGCGACACTACGACCAGTGAACATTTCGAAAGGGGGCAATGACTAGAAAGCTTCCGGCGGCGCTGTCAAAAGGAGTGGGGGCACTACGCTTTGCTAACCGACGCCGCCAACGGGAATAGTCTTCTTGCAGTAGACTGTGTGCGTCTTCCGTATTTCTCAACTAGCCGGGATCGGTACGGCTTGGAGGCAAAGCAATGATCAGCGATCAGGATCGGGTCTATTTGCGACGCTGCGTAGAGCTTGCTACGTCTGCGCTCGAGGCGGGGGATGAGCCTTTCGGCTCGGTTTTGGTCTCCCCTGAAGGGAAGATATTATTCGAAGACCGGAATCGTGTGGCCGGTGGAGATCACACCCGTCATCCGGAATTCGAGATTGCTCGTTGGGCCGCCCGGAACATTAGCCTCGAAGATAGAGCGCAATGCACTGTTTATACGTCAGGTGAGCATTGTCCAATGTGTGCCGCTGCACATGGATGGGTGGGGCTGGGCCGCATTGTATATGCTAGCTCCACGGAGCAGTTAATGTCGTGGCTGTCGGAGCTCGGCGTACCCCAAGGACGGGTACGCGCATTGCGCATCGGTGAGGTCATCCGTGACACGCAGGTAGACGGGCCGGATCACGAGCTGGCCGAGTAAGTTCGCCAACTTCATGT
>CAZMVM010000129.1:0-9374 GCA_964569785.1 uncultured Pigmentiphaga sp.
TCGCGGTGCGTCAAACCGCCCATTATTTATGGCGATGTCTATCGTCCTGCGCCGATGACGGTGGAATGGGCTGTTTATGCGCAGGCATTGACCAATAAGCCCGTAAAGGGGATGCTGACCGGACCAGTCACGATGCTGAAGTGGTCGTTCGTGCGCGACGATCAGCCAGAAGAAACAACCTGCAGGCAATTAGCTCTGGCGCTGCGAGATGAAGTGGCCGACCTGGAAAATGCTGGCATCCAAATCATACAGATTGATGAGCCGGCGTTTCGAGAAGGGCTGCCACTGCGGCAGCGTAATAGGGCGCATTACCTGAAATGGGCGGTGGACTGCTTTCGTTTGGCCACCTCGGGCGTGCAACCGGCGACCCAAATACACACCCACATGTGCTATTCGGAGTTCAACGACGTCATAGACGCCATCGCGGCAATGGATGCAGACGTCATTACGATCGAAACATCTCGCTCCAACATGGAGCTCCTGCGGGCGTTTGAACATTTTCATTACCCGAATGAAATCGGTCCGGGGGTGTACGACATCCATTCGCCGAATGTGCCCACTATCGACTGGATGGTGGAGTTGATCGTCAACGCTGCGCAGCAAGTACCCGTCGAACGGCTTTGGGTGAATCCGGATTGCGGGCTCAAGACACGTGGTTGGGATGAGACCGGTGCAGCACTCTCCGCTATGGTGGCGGCGGCCAAGCGCTTACGGGCCATATTGGGTGCGCGGGGGGCGCATAGCGATAGAAAAGCGGCCGTTGCGAAAGTGGCATAAGCGCCGCATTTAGCGGGCGCTTATGCTTTCGGGATCCCAGTTGGAGCAGATACGAAGCCGCTCGAAACGCGTCCTCGCGCACAACCTGCCGCCGGAGCGTAGTGAAGCTTGAGGCGGGCCATTACGGACATCCAGTGACGTGACACACAGTGTGAATGGTATGCGTGACTACGGCAAGGTGTTCCGCCTCGCGCCTTAGAGAAGGTGCACTAATTCTGCGTTTGTTCCTGCTGATTGATCAGGTATTGCACTAACAAAGGGACCGGTCGACCAGTAGCGGATTTCTCTTTGCCGCTTTTCCAGGCCGTGCCAGCGATATCCAGGTGCGCCCACCGGTATTGCTTCGTGAAACGCGCGAGAAAGCACGCAGCAGTCACCGAGCCAGCCGGTTGCCCGCCGATGTTAGCCATATCGGCAAAGTTGGATTTCAGTTGCTGCTGGTAGTCATCTTCCAGCGGCATGCGCCAGGCGGGATCCACCGCTTCGGCCGAAGCTTGCAGCAATTCGTGGGCGAGGTCGTCGTCTTCGCTGAAGAGCCCAGTGTTGACATGCCCCAGGGCAACCACACAGGCGCCCGTTAACGTCGCAATATCGATGACCGCCCGTGGATTGAAGCGCTCGGCATAAGTGAGCGCGTCGCACAAAATCAGGCGTCCTTCAGCATCAGTATTCAGAACTTCAATCGTTTGACCCGACATGCTGGTGATGACGTCACCCGGCTTGTTCGAGCGTCCGCTTGGCAGGTTTTCGCAGGCGGCAACGAGTCCCACAACGTCGATCGGCAACTGTAGCTCGGCAATGGCCTGCATCGTGCCGATAACGCTGGCAGCACCACACATGTCGTATTTCATTTCGTCCATGGTGGCAGCGGGCTTGAGCGAGATTCCGCCCGAATCAAAAGTGATGCCTTTGCCCACTAATACGATGGGCGCACTCTTGGAGTCGCCTTTACCCGCGCGTTTGCCCGCAGCTTTCGTTCCCTGGTAGTGCATGACGATAAAGCGGGGCGGCTCGTCGGATCCTTTGGCAACAGCCAGAAAGGCTCCCATATTGAGGGCTTCGATTTGCTTGCGCTCGAGCACTTCTACCTTGAAATCGTAGGTGGTGCCAACTTCGCGCGCCTTTTCAGCCAGATACGTCGGTGTGCACACATTGGGCGGCAGGTTACCCAGCTCGCGGGTCAACAGCATGCCGCGCCCGATGGCCTTCCCTTCGTTGATGCCGTGTTGTGCCTCCGCAGCTTCGACCCCCGCGGCTGCCAGCACCGCGACGTTTTTCAGAACGGGCGCCGCATCTTCGTCTCGCTTGCTGAGTGTGGCATCGTACCGATAGGTGGCCTGGGTGCAGGCGATGGCAATTTGCCGACACCGCTGCCGCAGAGTGGTGTCTTTCGCGTCAATTTCGGCCAAGGCAAGGGCGACCTCTGGGGCACGGACCGAAGCCAAGGCGCGCGCCGCACTCTGCAACGCACCGGCATAGCGACGGGCCGTGAGCTCTTCGCGCTTGCCCAGACCCACCAGAACGACACGCTGGGCGCCGATTCCCGGCAAATGATGAAGAATGAGTGTGCTGCCGTGCGAACCCTTGAATTCCTGATTAGTGACCGCCGACACAGCACCGTTGGTGGCAGCGTCAATTCCTTGTGCAGCAGGGGACAACTCGCCCTGCTGATAGACCCCAACGGCCAGGGCACCAGTTTCAATCTTTTCGGGTGCAAGACTCTGTATGCTAAATTCCATGAAAACTTCCTGCGCGAGCCTGGGTTATGAACGGATTACACGCCGGTTGCAACGGGCAACGCGCGCTGCTTGCCCTTTCCGGCTTGATTCCCCCTGATTATGTCATTGTTTCAGCGCTCCGTCGTTAGCGAGCTCGTCAGTCATGCCGGTGTCGTGTTCTCTACGCTGGTCGTCGTCTGGCTTAGCGTTTTGTTGGTGCGGTTACTTGGTGATGCAGCCGCCGGCAGCATCGGAGCCGACGTCGTGCTCGGATTGGCCACCTTTTCCACGATTACGGCGCTCCCTACCATCATTATCGTAGCCGTGTTCATTGCTGTGCTCACCGCGGTCGGGCGCAGCTACCGTGAATCCGAGATGGTGGTGTGGTTTGCCAGCGGCCTCAGCTTGGCGAGCTGGTTGCGTCCGATCATGCGCTTTGCGGTGCCCGCCTTTGTGGTGGTACTGGCGCTCACCATGGTCATCGCCCCGTGGGCGTACCGACAAATTGGTGAATACCGTGTGCGCTTCGAGCAGCGGTCAGATATCTCGCGTGTCGTGATCGGCCAATTTGGTGAGACCAGTGGCGGCCGCCGGGTGTTTGTCGCCGAGGCTCCCCAACAGCAAAATGCTGAATTGGGGAGCGTCTTTGTACGCGAACTCGACGCGGAAACCGGGAAATACAGTGTGGTGACATCGGACGGCGCGCGTGTCGAAATCATGGAAAATGGCGACCGCTTTCTGGTTCTGGATGAGGGCCAGCGTTACGACCTCATTCCCGGACAACTGGAAGCGCGCATCGTGCATTTCGAGCGCTACGGCGTGCGGCTCGAGCGTAGCGACGATGGCGATGCGGTAGCGGCTGCCCGTGCGGAAGCGCAAAACATCATGAAGGCACGGCCTACCTCGTTACTGCTGCGCGACGGGACAACGCGCGCTGCTGGAGAGTTGTTATGGCGGCTGTCTCTACCGCTGGTTGTTCTCAACCTGGCCTTGTTGGCACTCCCCCTGGGCGCAGTCAACCCGCGTTTGGGCCGTTCCGGCGATCTGTTAATCGCTGGGCTCATTGCCATGCTTTACCTTAACCTGGTAAACCTGCTGCGCTCGTGGGTGGCGGGGGGACAAGTGCCGTTCGAACTCGCGGTTTGGCCTTTGCATTTATTGGTTGCGTTGCTCGGCATTTGGTTGCTGCGGCGTCGACTTAGCTTGCGTGCGCCGCGCGAAGGCCAAGGAGAAACTCGTCCTTCACACTGACCCCAGTGCGCGACAAGCCCCGCCGTTCCGGGTGGCGGGGATGGATAGCGCGGGCGGCGTAGGCGCCCTTGTCTTTAGCTTTTAATGCGGTGTTTGCTGCTGTTCGATGTACTCGCGCACAATGGAAATTGACGCGCCGCGACAGCTTGAAGCGAAGTAGGACGGCGGCCACAGCACACCTTTCCAGTAGCGATTCTGGATCTCGGGCCGTTGCTTGCGCAGCAGGCGGCTGAACACGCCCGTTGCACCTGTGAAGTGAGCGGTGAAGTTGTCCCCCCAGCAGCAGGAACCCACCGAAGCGACTCATCGCGGCTCGATGCTGGAATAAGCCCCGTAGAAATCTCCGTTCTTTAGGGCGGGGGGGTGTCAAGGTTCGTGCAGGATTGGGGCTGCTAGCGCGTCTCGCCGAAGTGGACGTGGCGTGCCTGCCACAGTTTATGCATATTACCAATGGTAATATAAATCGCATTCTTTATAGCTTAGAATGCGGCCATGAACCTCCAGCAATTCAAGTTTGTGCGTGAAACGGTCAGGCGCAATTTCAATCTCACCGAGGCGGCGCGCGCGTTGCATACCTCCCAGCCGGGAGTGTCGAAGGCCATCATCGAACTCGAGGATGAGCTTGGCTTGCGCATATTCGAGCGCCATGGCAAGCGCTTGAAGGGGCTGACGCGTCCGGGGCAGGTGGTGGCTCAGGTGGTCGACCGCATCATGGCTGAAATCGACAACCTGAAGAAGGTGAGTGAAGAGTACGCTCGTCGCGACGAGGGCGGGCTGACGATTGCGTGTACTCACACCCAGGCGCGCTACGCTTTACCCAAGGTCATTCCCGAATTTCGGCGGCGTTTTCCGAAGGTGCATTTGTCGTTGGTGCAAGGCAGCCCTCGCCAGCTCGCCGACATGGTGCTGCACGAACAGGCGGATTTGGCGATTGCGACTGAAGCGTTGGCACTCACCCCCGGTTTGGTCACCTTACCCTGCTACACGTGGGAGCATGTGCTGATTATTACGCCGGATCATCCGCTGGCCCAAATGACCTCAAGCGCGGCGCGCAAACTCACGCTGGAAACGCTGGCCCAGTACCCTCTGGTGACCTACGAACGTGCGTTTAGCGGCCGTACCGCGATCGATCGGGTGTTCCGGGATAACGATATTCACCCCGACATCGTCCTCGAGGCGATTGATGCCGACGTTATAAAAACCTATGTTGAACTTGGAATGGGGGTGGGGATTATTGCAGGTGTTGCCTACGACCCGCGGCGGGATCGGGGCTTGGTCGGGGTACCTGTGGGGCGACTCTTCGGTCGGCACACCACCCGTATTGCGGTGAAGGCAGGCAGCTTCTTGCGCGATTACATTTACACCTTGATCGAGTTACTCGCGCCTGAGCTGACGCGTGAGCAAATCCGTGAGGCCGTCGAAGAAAATGGGAGCGGGGAACCTGCCCGGGTTGCCTCTGTGGCCTGAAAGGGTGGCGGCTGTAGGAGCGTGATGACGCTTACAGGCGACCAACGGCAACGAGGCGACCGACAGGGACGCGTGACAGAGCCGACCGGCTCCGGCCTTCACAGGGAAGCTACCGGTCGCTTCAAGTGGAAGCTTGGCCGGTAGCCGAGGGCATTTCAATCTTCACTTCAAGCACCTCGAGCGTGTCCTGGCGCTCGAGATTGACGCGTATGTCATCTGAGTTGATCTTCACGTACTTGGAGATGACGTCGAGCAGCTCCCGTTGAAGCTGCGGGAGATAATCGGCTGCAGGACCACGGCCGGATCTTTCGTGGGCGAGAATGATTTGCAAACGCTCTCGGGCAACCGCGGCGGACGCCTTCTTTTGACCGAGAAAGAAAGAAAGTAGGGACATTTTTATCTCCCACCGAACAGACGCTTGATAATGCCCGGTTTTTCGTAATCAATGAAGCGCATCGGGCGCTCTTCACCTAAATAGCGGGCAACGACATCTTCGTAAGCCTCAGCGACGTCGGTATCCTTCAGGTGGATGGCGGGCAAACCCTGGTTGGATGCATGCAAAACATTTTCTGATTCGGGTATCACTCCAATCAGTTTGATCCGCAAAATGTCTTCCACATCTTTTACCGAAAGCATCTCGCCTTCGGCAACCCGCTTGGCGTTGTAGCGCGTTAGCAGCAGGTATTCCTTGACCGGATCTTCACCTTTGACTGCTCGTTGCGATCTCGATGCCAAAATGCCCAGGATTCGATCGGAGTCGCGCACCGATGAGACTTCCGGGTTGGTGACGACCAGTGCATCGTCTGCAAAATAGGCAGCATGTAGTGCACCAGATTCAATTCCGGCTGGAGAGTCACACACAATGTACTCGAAGCCCATCGCTTTGAGCTCATTCAGTACACGTTCGACGCCTTCGCGGGTGAGCGCATCTTTGTCGCGTGTTTGCGAGGCCGGCAGAATGTACAGATTTTCCAGGTGCTTGTCGCGAATTAGCGCCTGGTTCAGGGTGGCATCGCCTTGTACGACGTTCACGAAATCGTACACTACGCGTCGCTCGCAACCCATGATGAGGTCGAGGTTGCGTAAGCCGACGTCGAAATCGATAACGGCGGTTTTATGTCCGCGCATTGCAAGACCAGCGCTAAAGCTTGCGCTTGTAGTGGTCTTGCCAACTCCGCCCTTACCGGAAGTGACGACGACGATACGGGTCATGACGTTAGTATCCTTATTAGGAGTGGGAGTAGGTTGAGTGGTTGTGGCATTGGAAGTAGCCGTGGCTGTGGCTGGTGTCGCTGCATTGGCCGACCGTTCCGCTGGGCGGGGCGGTCGTCTTTTGTGCTTCCGAATTTGTTTGGCAACCATGGCTAGACTGTAAGAGGTTCGATACGAAGGCCCCCTTCTTGCAAACGCACGGTCGCGGGTTGCTCCCGCACATCGGGGGGCAGTGGGGTTTCAATAACGCGGTATACACCGGCGACGGCAACCAGCTCGGCTTCCAGGCAGGTGGTAAAAATACGGGCTTCTTCATCGCCTCGTGCACCTGCCATCGCTTTGCCGCGCAACGGCCCATAGACATGGATATTGCCGTCGGCGATCACTTCGGCCCCGGCGCTCACCATGCCAACAACGATAAGATCCGAGTCGCGTGCATAGACCTTTTGTCCCGAACGCAACGACCGGTCAACCAGAAGGGTGGGTCGACTGCCTGGCGCCGCCGCAACTGACGGTTCTGGGTCTGCACCGTTGCGGGGGCCATTTGTAGGAGCAGCCGCCTCATCCGAGCGCTCCCCGGGCATGTTCGTCGCAGCGTGGGGCCGCATGGCGGCTTGCCCCGCCGCTGGCCCGACTATTGCAGCTTCGGGGGGCGCAGTAGAAGCGCTTGGCTGGGGTGGGGGTTCGTGAGCAGCGGCAGCGGCGGTCTGGCCGGAAGCGGGGGCAATGGCGGAGGGTGGGTCGCGGTGGATGCTGCCAGCAGACGGGGAAGCCTCGCGCACGACCGGCAGCCTGACGATCGCCAAGCCGGCTGCGCGTATGCTGTCGTGAAGTTCGGCGCCAGCCGCCACACCGACGATAGGCATGCCATGCTTGAACAGCAATGCGGCTAACGCTTGCCAATCAGGTGACTGTTCCAACGCAAGGGCGTCGATGACAACCGGCTCGCCATCAAAGAAATCACCCGCAGCATCCAAGCGAGACTGGAGGGCTGCAAGCAGCGCGTTCGTGTCGAATGATTGCAGAACTAGCCGAATGGCGTAGATCGACGCGCTCTTGAAATCGAGAATGGGCTGATTGACAGAAGACATGCGCCAGTCGCTAAACGAAATAGGGCATTTTAGAGCAATAGTGGCGTCAAATCTCGTTTCACGCGTGTATGTGACTGTAACGGATGTTTTTCGGCAGGGCCAACGAGGCCGTTGAGCCGGGTGACGGTCCCCACCTTTGCGCGCGTGCCTATGGATTACGGCAGGCACAAAATGAGTGTGGTTGGCGGCTTTGATCGCAGCGATACAGGTTGATGAAGTCGGGGAGTGTGCGGTGGTCGGGCCGAGTGCGAGTGGGGTCAGTTCGCGCTCACAAGGCAGGCTGTGGGATTCGCACGCAGGAGAGACCAAAGCAACAAGCCGCCCTGAGGCGGCTTGTGGGGGAGTGAGGCTGGCTTAGGCCACTGCAGCTGCGGTTGGTTGGGGAGCTGTATCTGCCGACGATTGCAGGTGCCGGTTGACCGCGCTCAACACTGCCAGGAAGGATGCCGTCACGATATCGCGATGGATGCCTACTCCATAGCCGCTGAGAGAATCACCCAGACGCAGCTCTACATAACACGCTGCTCGGGTATCAGCCCCAGTGCCAATGGCGTGCTCATGGTAATCCATGAGCCGGATCGGCAAGCCGAGGGCCTTTACGAAGGCGTCGATGGCACCTTCGCCTTCGCCTTGGATCGTGCGGCGCTCACCGTTGTACTCGAGCTCGGCCTGAATATGAAAGCGTTGACCATCATCGTCTTGCGCATCGCCAGCAATCTGATGGCGAATCAGTTGCCAGGGGGTGGTCCGCTCCAGGTACTCGCTACTGAACAGTTCATACACGTCTTTCGCGGTCACTTCACGGCCAGTGTCGTCGGTGAACTTCTTGACTGCTCGGCTGAACTCGATCTGCAAGCGACGCGGTAAATCGAGCCCGTATTCGGTTTGCAGCAAGTAGGAGACGCCACCCTTGCCCGACTGGCTGTTGACGCGAATGACGGCGTCGTAAGTCCGGCCCAGATCGGCTGGGTCGATGGGGAGGTAGGGCACTTCCCAAATGGCATCGGCTTTTTGCTGGGCAAAGCCTTTCTTGATTGCGTCCTGATGCGAGCCGGAAAATGCCGTATAGACCAGGTCGCCCACATAGGGATGGCGTGGATGAACGGGCAACTGGTTGCAGTACTCGACGCATCGACGAATTTCATCGATGTCGGAGAAGTCGAGACCGGGGTGTATACCTTGCGTATAGAGGTTGAGCGCGAGGGTAACCAGGTCGACGTTGCCAGTGCGCTCGCCATTACCAAAGAGACAACCTTCGACTCGGTCGGCTCCTGCCATCACGGCAAACTCCGCGGCAGCAACCGCAGTACCGCGGTCATTGTGCGGGTGCACGCTCAAGATGATGGAGTCGCGATGCTTCAGGTTGCGGTGCATCCACTCGACCTGATCTGCATACAGATTAGGCGTCGTGGCTTCAATGGTGGCCGGAAGGTTGAGGATCATTTTCCGGTCGGGTGTCGGTCCCCACTCTTCGGTAACCGCGTCGCAAACCTCTTTGGCGAACTCCGGCTCGGTTGTGCTGAAGACTTCGGGAGAATATTGCAATACCCATTCAGTTTCCGGGTGCTGAGCCGTCAAGCGCTTAATCGTTTGGGTGCCACGGATGGCGATTTGCTTGACCTCTTCCTTGCTCATGTTGAACACGATGCGACGGAAGGCGGGAGCCACGGCATTGTACAAATGCACGATGACTCGACGGGCACCGGCAGCCGACTGGATACTGCGTTCGATAAGGTCGTCCCTTGACTGCGTGAGAATCTGGATGCTGACGTGCTCGGGAATAAGCTTCTCGTCGACCAACTTACGAACGAAGTCGTAATCGGTTTGCGACGCGGAGGGGAACCCAACTTCGATTTCC
>CAZMVM010000130.1:0-2007 GCA_964569785.1 uncultured Pigmentiphaga sp.
TCGTGGCTAGTTGCTGAGCCGTCGGTCATTGTTGCGTCTGTCGCTGCTTTTCTGTTTTCCGAGCTGGCCGACCTCGCGGTATACACCCCATTGCAGAAGCGTCGCCTGGTCCTGGCAGTCGTCTTGTCCAGCATTGTTGGCTTGGTAGTGGATACCGTCATATTTCTTCACCTTGCTTTCGGCAGCCTCGATTTCATGTGGGGCCAGATTATCGGTAAGGCGTGGATGGTGTTGCTCGCCATCCCTGCTATTCGCTGGCTTAGATCCCGTGATGAGCGCCTGGGACTGCAACCCGCATAACCTTGGACGACCTGAGAGTAGCTAATGACTTCGTATACCTCTGATCTGACCCAGCTCGGCCGTACTACCCCTGCACCCGTCTCTCCGGAGAAGGCAGTGCTTGAACGTGTCCCGAACCCTCATTCCGACACGAATTACGTAGCGCGCTTTACCGTGCCCGAGTTCACCTCGTTATGCCCGGTTACCGGTCAACCCGACTTTGCCCATCTGGTGATCGACTACGTGCCCGATCAGTGGTTGGTGGAATCGAAATCGCTAAAGCTTTACTTCACCTCGTTTCGCAATCATGGCGCGTTCCATGAAGATTGCACGGTGGCAATCGGCAAGCGCCTAGTACAACTGCTTGAGCCCCGGTGGCTGCGAATTGGCGGCTACTGGTACCCGCGCGGCGGCATACCCATTGATGTCTTCTGGCAAACGGGAAAAGCGCCTGCAGACGTTTGGTTGCCAGATACGGGTGTTCCCACATACCGCGGCCGAGGGTAATGCAATGTGCATGGTTCAAAGGTACTGCCACTTCGCGTAAATGATCGCCTAACCCCGGCCACTTTCCTCGTCTCCTTGTGCTCGACCATGGACGACATGATTGCTTCTGCACTTCAACGCTGGCCGAAAGTACCTGACGTTCACGGCTGGCTCTCTCTCGACGCCCGAGGCGTGTGGCGCATACATGAAGGCGGGGACGCCGAGCATGGCAGCCCAGGCCAGCCGATCAGCCACCGCCGAATCATTGAATTCATCAACCGGAATTATGCGAGCACCGGGACGGGGCAGTGGTACTTTCAGAATGGACCGCAGCGCGTTTTTGTGCACATCCGGGCTGCCCCATACGTGCTTCGATTGGCGTCTGATCCCACCCGCCTGGAAATGCACACTGGGACCCCGGTGAACGATGTCAGCGCCTGGCTGTTAAGCTCCTCGGGCTCTCTGTACGCCGCCACGCCCACCGGCGGAGCCATTGTGCTTGACCGTGATTTGCCGGATGTCTTGCAAGGGCTGTGTAGCCAAGCGGGAAGCTTATTCGAAGCCCTGGCCTATAGCTCATACTTTGAACGCACCGATCCTGTCTGGAATTGCAGATCCCTCGGCCTGCCCGCTGAGCTCAGCGTACGCGGTTTTGGCTTGATGCCGGCTCCGGTTCGGTGCGTTCAGGACCAGGAAATCCCCGCCTTACTCGGCTTTCTACGCCATTCGACCGACCGGGGAAACCCATCTTGACAGTAGTTGTATTCACGGCGATAGTTTACTTGCGAGATCTTCAAGTGGCGTGGCTCGGTACATAGTATTCTGCCTCTCGGTGTATTGAATGACTGTCTGCCCTGCCGTTTCATCCTTGAGTTCTAGCACTAAAACCGGCATTTGCGTTCGTTAATTTTCAAGGATTACCAAGCATGGCAACAGGCGTCGTCAAATGGTTCAACGCTGAAAAGGGTTACGGTTTCATCATGCCCGATGATGGCGGAAAAGACCTCTTCGCCCACTACTCCGAAATCCGTGGCGTAGACGGGTACAAGACACTGCAGGAAAACCAGCGGGTTAGCTACGAAGCGACCCAGGGTGCGAAAGGCCCACAGGCCACTAATATTCAAATTATCTAAGCACCCAATTATTTAACTCATCAATATTCACACGTTGAGCTCCGCGCATCAGCGTCAGTTGTAACGCTTAGCGCATAAGTCGGCCTACTTATTATCGTTGTTTAATAGG
>CAZMVM010000130.1:2017-9292 GCA_964569785.1 uncultured Pigmentiphaga sp.
GGTGGCTCGATACGCACTCTGCCCACTGCACGATATCCCTTGATTGCAGCTTTGGGCCTACGGCCTGCCTTTACAGAGCAGCCCGCTAAGACCGCGATCAGCGGTCTTTCTTTTTTCCTGGCGCAGCGCTTCATTAACCAGCGCGTTCCTTGATGCGTTCCTCACCCTCACCCGCAAAGCCCGTCACACAGACAGCCAAGCGCGAAAGAAACGTCAACCCAGCACAGTGTGTAGTGTTGTTACGCGTTGAGGCGTGAAGTGTGGGGTGTGGGGTGTGGAGCGTCGAGCGTGAAACCGGCGTATACAGCACTGCTCAGTTCACACTCTGGCCTTCCTACGCGGCTATGCTGCCTTACGCCACTCGCCTTATAACACGCCCTGATAGGCGACGAGGCGGCGCTGGCAAATCGAAGACCAAGATGATAGGGGGGCTATAGTACACGGAAAGCGTTTGACAGGGTCGGTGAGACACGGTCTGAGCGCCTGTCGCAAATGTAGCGGAAAGCGCCATGCTGCATGCGCGGCGGCACTGCCTACATTTCCGTTGCGGGCTCGTTGCTCGCTACACACCTGAAACTACTTGGAGCGCCAATCGAGAATGGAAGATCTTGGCTGGAATGTCTGGACACTGTTGCGTAGCGAGTTCAAAGACTTCACTGACCTAAACGAATTCGTTCGCACCTGTTTTCGCATCGCCATGGCGATACTGTTGGGCGGGTTACTCGGCTACGAGCGCGAATCACACGGGAAAGCCGCGGGTATGCGCACTCATATGCTCGTTGCTGTCGGTAGTGCGATGTTTGTGCTGGTTCCGTTACAAGCGGGCACACAAGTGTCGGAACTGACACGGGTGTTGCAAGGCATCGTGACCGGCATCGGATTCTTGGGGGCAGGCACCATCATGAAGCTGCCACATAGTGGACGCATACAGGGACTGACCACGGCTGCGAGCATTTGGTTAACAGCTGCGGTGGGCGTTGCTGCCGGCATGGGACGCCTCGCAACTGCTAGCATCATGACGGCTTTTGCACTGTTCATCTTGGCCGTATTGCGTAAGTTTACGCACGAGCACCACCTCGATGCCGATGAAACGCCCGGATTCGCGTCGCAGGAGCCCGGGAAACAATCCGTACAGACCGAGCGTCGAGTCGATGCTTCCAGCGAGGAATAGACGTCCGCGCAGATCGCTATTTTCCAGCCCCACGTTTTGACTCATCAAACAGCATGTGCTGCGATCCTAGCGTTAGCTCGAGAACGATGAGACACATGCATGTGCGAGCGCATCGCACCTGGAAAGACGGTTACAGCAATGGCGAAAACAGGCGTGCGCTCGCGTCGACGACCCGGACGTACAGCGGCAATTTACGGTTCAAAGGCACCTCATCGGCATTTAACAAATCGGTTTCAAACTGTGCGGCAAGTTCCGCTGCCAGCTCAGACCCGTATACAAGCGCGCAGACTTCGAAATTCCACCAGAAACTGCGCGGGTCGAAATTTGCTGTTCCTACAAAGCTGCACTCGTCATCGACCACCAGAGTTTTTGAGTGCAACATTTTGCCTCGGTATTCCCAAATGCGCACACCATATTTGATCAGGTCGTCAAAATATGAGCGCGCCGCTGCACTGACAATGAGCGAATCGCTTCGACGAGGCACCAGAATGCGCACGTCTACTCCTCGCATGGCAGCGGACGTCAGGGCGAACGTAGCTTCCCGTGTCGGAACAAAGTAAGGGGTTGTTAACCAGACCCGCTGTGTTGCCGTATAGATAGCGGCCACTTGCACCCGATGGATCGATTCGCGCTCGTCGTTAGGGCCGGAGTGCAGTATTTGCAGATGAAATCGACCCGGCCGGCTCTCGGGCAGTAGCTCATGGAGCTCATCAACAGGAATGTCGCCGGCTCCCGACACGTAGACCCAGTCTTCCAAAAACACCATTTGTAACCAGCGTGCGGCCCCGCCGGCAATGCGCAAATGGATGTCATGGTAGGCATTGGGGTTCGTCCGCTCATCTCCATCATCTGTGATATTGATACCACCGGTGAATGCAATGCGCCCGTCGCAGACTAGGATCTTACGGTGCGAGCGGAAATTGGTGACTGGCCGAACACGGCGTCCAATCTTGGAGTCATGAAAATACCCTAAGCGCCCCCCGGCTTCGAGCAGTGGCGCAAAAAAGCGCCGATTGGCCCCAAAAGAACCGAGTGCGTCCACCAGCACGCGCACGATAACGCCTTGGCGAGCCTTCTCAACGAGTAGGTCACGCATGGCTGTCCCGATGTTATCGGCATCAAAGATGTACGACTCCAGATGCACATGATGCTGCGCATCTCGTATTGCCTCGAACATCGCCTCGAAAGTTTGGGCGCCGTCAACCAATAGGTCGACCGCATGCGCGGTAGACAACTGGGCGTCACTGCTTGCGATCCCGAGTCGAACCAACTGCTGCAGCTCGGGCGGTATGGCAACTTGCCCTTCGCGAGCGACAGCCGCCTCTGCTTGAAGGGCCAACGTTACGCGGCTACGCAGGCGTCGTAGGCGATAGCGCTTGAGCCTTTGTGGCCCAAAAAAATAAAAGGCCAAGAGCCCGATCACGGGCAACAAGGCCAACAACAATATCCACGCTAATGTTGCAGTGGGCGAGCGCTTCTGCAGAATGACCCAAACGACCAAAACTGCGATATAGCCCGCCCAAACCGCGTAAAAGACGGTCTCCCAGCTGATGCCAGACATCCGTCAGCGTCTGCGCAGAGATTATCTAACAGGCAGTACGCGCGTTACCCCAGAACCGGTAACGATTTGTACGCGATCACCACGCTGTACTGGAATATCCGCCTCTTGAGTAATGACCCGCGTTTCACCGCTGTCCATTCTGACGGTAATCTCATAACCCGCTTTTCGGGTTACGCCACGTTCAACCGCCGTTCCTGCTAGTCCGCCTGCAAGACCACCGACAATGGTAGCCAACGTACGGCCAGTACCGCCGCCAACAGTGCTGCCCGCAACGCCTCCAATTGCTGCGCCGGCGACCGTCCCGACGCCCGTCGTGGACTCCGGTTGGATGACCACGTTCCGCACGCCCAGAACTGTGCCCATGCGCGTAACTTGCTCGCGTTGAGCCTGGCCGAAGGTATACACGTTGCCCGATGCGGAATGGGTGGCGCAACCCGCAAGGGTGATTAAAGCTGTTGCACCTACGACGATAGAGGCCCAACGAAAACCGCGCTGTTGACGAATGTATGGCTGAGTGTTCTTCATTTCCTACTCGCTGCTTAGCGTATCAGACAATTTTAATAATAACTGGGCTACCGCTTTGACACAGGATAGTAGCCCAACCCGTACAATCCCGGCATGGATTCAGTAACACAAGCCGTTTTGGGCGCAAGCATCCAGGGAAGCCTTCTGGGAAAGTGGCAGAAGCGTAAGGCGCTTCTTTATGGCGCGGCACTCGCTACTTTGCCCGACCTTGACGTCGTCATACGCCATGCCGACCCGGTCTCGGCAATGACTCATCACCGGGGCTTTAGTCATTCCTTGCTGGTATTGACGGCATTTTCCATCCTGTTGACCTGGTTGATCCGCCGCTGGAAACCCCAGGCGGGTTATAGCGCCTTGCGGCTCTGGCTCACGCTTTGGCTTGTACTCGTTACACACGCCTTGCTCGATGCCTTCACCAGCTATGGAACCCAGCTGTGGTGGCCTTTCACACCCACCCCTGCGTCGTGGTCAACCGTCTTCATCATCGACCCGCTATATACCTTGCCTCTGCTGGTTCCCGTCTTCATTGCACTCATCCTCGGCGTCACCCAAGCCACCCGTCGAGCTTTGGGAATAGGCTTGGCCATTTCCGTAGCCTATTTAGGCTTTAGCGCGGCCGCCAAAACGTATATAGAGACTCGTACGCGCGCTGCACTCGCTATGCAAAATATCAGCTGGACCCACATGTTTTCTGCTGCCGCGCCCTTTAATACCTTGCTGTGGCGCGTCATCGCCAAGGACGACGCCGGCAACTATTACGAGACGATCACTGGCCTATTGGACGCCAACCCGCCCAAATTTGTTCAATTGCCGCTTAACCTGCATTTACGAGATCAGCTGGAGAGCTCCCCACAACACGAGAGGCTGCGATGGTTCACCAACGATTGGCTGCGCTACGATACCATCAATGGCACCATCGTCGTCACCGACCTGAGAATGGGCGTGGCGGGATATCACTTCTTTCGGTTTGCGATGGCCACAAAGAACGATGATGGCTGGCACGTAATAACGCCGCGCTCATGGCGTGGTAATGAGAACAACGAACGCCCTGTCCGCCTATTACTCACCAGGATATGGAACGAAGAAACGCCCATTCCGCTCGCGGAATGGGCGCAATCTATGGACAAATGACACGTCGTTTTAACAGGAAAACGTCAGGGCAGAAAACTGCGTTGAATGCTTGCTTAAACCTAGCGGAGCGGTATGAGGCCCTTTACCGTGCCTGCCCGCCGTTCCGTTAGAGCGGCGAAGAAGCTTTAGCCATCATCCAGAGCCTATACAGCGAGTTCAGTCTCGGACGGATCACGCGACTTGGACTTGCTGCCACCAGCCTTACTGGAGCGTCCACCTTTTGGTTGGGTAGGCTTCCCGGAAGAACCCGATCCGCCGCCGCCTTTAGGCCCGCCATCGTTCGTTTCGAACGTGAGTCGGACCTCGCCTGCGTCGTCGATGTCGACGATGACCTTCCCGCCCCCAACCAGGTGACCGAAAAGCAACTCGTCGGCAAGCGCACTGCGGATCGTGTCCTGAATGAGCCGCTGCATGGGCCGTGCACCCATCAGAGGGTCGAAACCCTTTTTCGCGAGGTAGGCGCGTAAGGCATCGGTAAACACGGCCTCGACGCGCTTCTCGTGCAATTGCTCTTCGAGCTGCATGAGGAACTTATCGACCACACGCAAGATGACTTCCTCATCCAGCGGGCTGAACGAAATGATGGCATCCAGCCTGTTGCGGAACTCGGGCGTGAACATGCGCCGGATCTCCGCCATCTCATCGCCTGCCGTGCGCGCGTGGGCAAACCCAATCGATCGGCGATTAAGGTTCTCGGCCCCCGCATTGGTTGTCATGACGATTATGACATTACGGAAGTCGGCCTTTCGTCCGTTGTTGTCGGTCAGCGTTCCATGGTCCATGACCTGCAACAGGATATTGAAGACGTCCGGATGCGCTTTCTCGATCTCGTCCAACAACAGGACGCAGTGCGGCTTCTTGGAAATGGCTTCGGTTAACAACCCGCCCTGATCAAACCCTACGTAGCCCGGAGGCGCACCGATCAGCCGAGATACTGCATGCCGCTCCATGTATTCCGACATGTCGAAACGGATGAGTTCGATTCCCAAGGTGAAGGCGAGCTGCCGCGCCACCTCGGTTTTCCCGACGCCAGTAGGGCCCGAAAACAGGAAGGCACCAATAGGCTTGTCGGGCTTACCCAGGCCGGAACGTGCCATCTTGATCGCTGCCGCCAAGGCTTCAATCGCCTTGTTTTGCCCGAACACGACCGCTTTCAGGTCACGCTCGAGAGTGGCCAGCTTGTTGCGATCGTCGCTGGAAACCGATTGCGGCGGAATACGGGCGATTTTGGATACGATCTCCTCGATTTCGGCCTTGCCAATGAGCTTCTTCTGCCGTGACTTCGGCAGAATCCGCTGAGCGGCGCCGGCCTCGTCGATGACATCAATAGCCTTGTCCGGCAGGTGCCGGTCGTTGATGTAACGTGCCGAGAGTTCAGCCGCCGCAGTGAGTGCCGCTTGCGAGTACTTAATGCCGTGGTGGTCCTCGAAGCGGGCCTTGAGACCCCGCAGAATTTGCACCGTTTGCTCGACACTAGGCTCATTGATTTCGATTTTCTGGAATCGACGCGCCAGAGCGTGGTCTTTCTCGAAGACCCCGCGGTACTCGGTGTATGTCGTGGCGCCAATGCACTTGAGCTGTCCGGACGATAAAGCGGGCTTGAGCAAATTAGACGCGTCAAGCGTGCCGCCCGAAGCCGCTCCGGCCCCGATTAAGGTGTGTATCTCGTCGATGAACAGAATGGCCTTGGGATTGTCCTTGAGCTGCTTGAGCACACCTTTCAAGCGCTGCTCGAAATCGCCACGATATTTGGTGCCCGCCAGCAACGAACCCATGTCAAGGGAGTACACGTTGGCGTCGCGCAACACTTCAGGCACGTCGCCCTGCGTGATACGCCATGCGAGACCCTCGGCGATGGCTGTCTTGCCTACCCCCGCTTCTCCTACCAATAGCGGGTTGTTCTTGCGCCGACGACACAAGACCTGAATGACGCGCTCAACTTCGGCTTCGCGCCCGATAAGCGGGTCGATACGGCCTGCCCGTGCGGCGGCGTTCAAGTTAAGTGTGTATTGCTCGAGCGGGGTGGGACGCGCATCGCCCTCGGGCGCGGCGGTTTGCTCTTTGGGATTCGATGCAGAGGCCATTTGCGGCTGCTTGGTTATGCCGTGTGACAGAAAGTTGACGACGTCCAGTCGACTCACCCCCTGCTGATGCAGATAGTACACAGCGTGAGAATCTTTCTCGCCAAAAATGGCAACCAGCACGTTTGCGCCGGACACTTCCTTTTTGCCATTTCCCGTAGACTGCACGTGCATGATCGCGCGCTGTATGACGCGCTGAAAACCCAAGGTTGGTTGGGTATCCGCATCAGAGCCAGGCGGAATGACCGGTGTGTTGTCGTGTATGAACTGCCGGAGATTGCGGCGCAGGTCTTCTACGTTGACAGCGCAAGCACGCAGCACGTCGAGAGCCGACGCATTGTCGAGCAACGCCAGCAACAAATGTTCTACGGTGATGAACTCGTGCCGGGCCTGACGGGCCTCGACGAAAGCCATGTGAAGGCTTACTTCTAATTCCTGGGAAATCACGCTTCCTCCATGACACATTGAAGCGGATGCTGCTGTTCCCGCGCGAAGCGGCAGACCTGCACCACTTTGGTGTGGGCAATATCGTAGGGATACACCCCACACACACCGCGACCTTCGTGATGCACCTTGAGCATGACTTGGACCGCCAGATCATGCGGCTTTCCAAAGAAACGCTGCAGAACCATCACCACGAACTCCATCGGTGTGTAGTCGTCGTTTAACAAGACCACCTTCCACATGGGTGGTTCTTTCACCACCGTCTGGGTGTCTTGCGCCAGTTCCGGCGTTGTCTCAAGCCCTGTACCCATGGGTCTATTCTATCCACATTTAGACGGGGAAAAAGCAAAATTCTGCTGTCC
>CAZMVM010000131.1:0-9144 GCA_964569785.1 uncultured Pigmentiphaga sp.
GCGTATCTGCGCGAGCTGAAGCAGGCGAACCGCTATCAGCGTGACGTTTACTGAGCGGCGTAGCGAAGACGTTTCAGGATGAGCAGCAGTAACGAGCACAAAGCCGACGTCTCCCACGTGGAGATCGTCAAGCTGCGCACCCAAGCATCCAATTGGGCGAGCTGGCCGCACGCATACGCTGCTCCTACGAGTGCCCCGATCGAGGTGCCTGCAACTACGTGAGGGCGAATGCCGGCTTCGTCCAGTGCTTGTAGTACACCAATATGTGCAAGGCCGCGTGCTGCGCCGCTCCCAAGGGCGATTCCGACACGGGGCGTAAATACAGGGTTCATGACAAGTTGACGTTATGTGGGTTCAAAAGTCGAGGGTGGCGATGTTGGCTTACGAGGCCATCGACGGAGGTTGGCGGAACGTTCCGGGGCCGGAAGCTGCTAACGATCTTAGCCCGGACGTAAGCGGATGAGCGTGATTTCTGCGGGTGCGCCAAGGCGCAGTGGCGGGCCCCAGTAGCCGCAGCCACGGCTTACATAGACCTGTAACTTGCCCATACGATGTAGCCCCGCGACAAACGGCTGCTGCAAAGGAACAAAGTAATTCCAGGGCCAGAATTGCCCCCCATGGGTGTGGCCAGAAAGCTGCAAGTCGAACCCCGACGCCTCCACCGCGGCTGCGCTGCGCGGCTGGTGAGCCAGCATGATTTTCACCGCGACGTCGGTGGGCGCACCCCGGATGGCAGCCTTGGGATTGCTAGCGTGTGCGTGGTCGAAGGCGCCTGCGTTGTAGTCGTGAATCCCCGCCAGTAGGACTTTAGCCCCCTCGTGTGCCAGTACGACGTGCTGGTTGCAAAGTACGTGCATGCCCATACGACGCCACTCGGCGATCCACGGATGTGCGCCCGAGTAATACTCGTGATTCCCGGTCACCGCGAAGACTCCGTAGTCGGCCTGCAGCGCGGACAGCGGCTCGATATGTGGGCGCAAATCAATAACACTGCCGTCCACCAGGTCGCCTGTTAATGCAAGCACGTGTGCGTTCAAGCGGTTGGCGACGTTCACGACGTCCTGCACGTATCGGCGGCGTATGGTGGGTCCAACGTGCAGATCGGTGAGTTGAACGATACGAAACCCGTCCAGCACGGGTGGCAACGCCGGCAAACGAATCTCGACTTCCTTCACGGCAGGGGTGCGGCGTGCGAAATAAAAGCCGGTTGCCGACGCCAGCAGGGCCAAAACGGGTACCAGGGCGGCTGTGGTGTCGCGAAGATTCGCGCGCCAGGGTAGGTGGTCGTGCGCAACCGCGACGGTAAACTCCGCCAGGCTGGCTTCGGTAGCAAGCATGCTATACAGCGCCGCGGCGATCGTTGCGACGAGCAGCACCAGGTCCCGAATGATGGTTAGCACGAATAACCACGAGAACAGCCCGAGGCATAGAAATCCCGTCCACGTAAGCACCTTGACCGAGAGCCGGTGGGTTGCACGCCGCGTGAAGAACCCGCCCAATATCACCACATAGCTCAACGCTAAACCACCGATGACTGCTGCTCGGGCTCCGGATCCGTCGAAGCCCGCAGCCAAACGTAGCGCGACATAGGCGTGCGCGATCAACATAATGACCGGCAAGCGCAGCAGAAAGGCAAGATGTTTGAGCATCGGTGGACGTAATCTGGACAGATTCCGAAATCTCGTCGGCGCGGCAATCAACTCCTATAGACCGCGGGCGCCCGCAGGACATCGGCGGCCAATTCGCGGCGGGATCGCGGAGGTGGCACAACAATTAACGGTATGAGCGACGCCATGTTGTTACCGCGCGCCACCTAGGATAACCCGAGCATCAGCGGAGCCGCCGTGTCCCGGGCCCGTGGGTGTGTTCGCGGTGTGGCAAAGCAAGGCGTTGAAAGTAGCCGCAGCATCAACAGCTCGTGCGGGACGGCGACGCAGCAGAGGCCACCGTGGAAGCCAGGGTGGCGTCCCCGCGTAGAGAGTGGGCTAAAGACTCAGCGACAGGCTCACTGTGCTGATGTGAAATCTTCTTTTCGATATGCCGCTTAGCGCGGCGATATCAGCTGCGCTTGCCGATAGGGCCGGCGCATGTTCGAGCGCGAGCGGGTGGGCATGTCGACGTTCTCGCCCCCCACCGGCCCTACTTCACAGCTCGACCAATCCTCGAAACCCGCCCCAGAACATGCGCTTGCCATCAAAGGGCAGCGTGGCAGGATCCATGTTCTTCAGACGCTCGTCGTTCATGACTTTTTCGTTGATGGCATCGCGCTGCTCTTTAGATTCATAAACAATCCACGAGAACACCACGACCTCGTCGTCTTCGAGCTGAACACTTCTGGGAAATGAGGTGAGCTCGCCGACCGGAACGTCGTCGCCCATGCATTCCCAATACTCCAAGGCGCCGTAGTCCTTCCAGATATTGCCGGCTTTTTCAGCCAACTGGCGATAATCCTCGAGCCGATCCCGGCGCACGGGCACTACAAAGCCGTCTACGTAATGAGCCATCGGTTACTCCTGTCAAAAGTAGTGGCAACTACAGTTGGAAAAGCAGTCAAGGGTGCCTGCCAACAGTGGGATGCGTCGTGACAGATAGGCTTCGTACAGTCGAATCTCGGGCGGCGTAAGTGCCTCGCCGACTGCGTTTGAGGACAGGCACTGTAGCGAGTGCAGCAAAGTGGACAATGTCCACATTTGAGCTTATGCGGAGCCGCCGGGATTGTCCAGTGCTTTTACAGATGTCACAAAGTGGGGCTGTACGACGTCGCGTATCGACGCAGCCTTAATCATCGCGGCGGTGGACGCGTGCTCCTGACATGAAACCCCGTATTTTGGAATAGGATTTCTATTTATTGACGGATCGTTGTAGAAGCTGCGATATTACCGGCGTGGTGCGTTCCAAGATGCAATGCACTGGTTTCATGCCCTTCGAAATGTTGGTCGTTAAAAACGCATGAGCAAGGTCTGCGGTGTGCTGGGCATGAAAGCCCTGACGAAGCCGGCATGATAGTTACGGCACGCCGCGCCATTACCCTCTAGGAGACAAACCATGACTCTGGTGTCCCGCTTGCTGGCGCTGTTGGTGGCGCCCTTATTGGCGTTCGCCGCCATGGCGAACCCGGCAGCCGATTATCCCAACCGGATGGTGCGCATCGTTGTACCGTTCCCTCCGGGCGGCGCAACCGATACCTTGACCCGGCTGATTGCCGAGAAGCTTTCCGAGCGTTGGAAGCAGCCGGTTATCGTCGAGAACAAACCTGGTGGCAATACCATGCTGGGCACCGATGTGGTGGCCAAATCACAACCCGACGGCCATGTCATCGGGGTGGTCACGGGCTCACACATTATCAACCCGCTGATTAGCAGCAGCGTGCCTTATGACACGTTCAACGATCTCACGCCCGTGATGCTGTTGACGCGCTTTCACATGGCCCTATATGCCAATCCGGACTTCCCTGCTAACACCCCGGAAGAGTTGATGGCCCTGGCCAAAAACTCAGACAACAAACTTGCCTACGCGTCAGCGACGACGCAGTCGTACCTGGGGATGGAGCTGTTGAACATGATGGCCGGCACCGAGATGGAATATGTGCCGTACAAAGGAAGCGCCCAGGCGCTTAGCGACCTCATCGGTGGGCACGTGCAGTTGATGATCGACCCCGTGCTGTTGAGCACGTTGCAGCACGTTGAGAAAGGCAAAATCAAGATGCTGGGCACCATGGGCGCCGAGCCAGCGCAGTTGGTGCCCGATGTACCAAGGTTCTCGCAGGTTGTGCCCGGCTACGATTTCTCGGCCGCGTTTGGTGTGATCACCCGCGCGGGAACGCCGCCCGAGGTCGTTCGTAAAATCCGCGATGACATCGCCGCCGTCATGCAGCTGCCCGAAGTCGCGCAGCGTGTGAAAGACATCGGTCAAGAGGCGGTCGCTTCCACCCCCGAGGAGTACGAAGAGTACATTCGCAGCGAAACTGCTAAGTGGAAGCCGGTGGTTGAAGCCACAGGAGCGCGCATCGACTAACACCAAACGCGCTGGTGTCGTTTCACGGCGCCTCACCCACGGTGGACGGCGCCGTATTTGCATCTGGCGAGCTTGCAGAATGCCTACTAAAGCAATTCAGCACGCAGCTGTTCGGGGCTTTTAGGCGACAAGAGTGCGGGCGGCACGTCGAGCACGGTGAGGGCGCCAAACTGTCCTTGTCGGCTTAAACGGTAGACGGCGCGAGCGTAGGTCACCAAGACGCTGGCGGTGAACTCGGGATTGCTTTGCAGCCGCAACCCGTACTCGATCACTTGCGTATGTTCGGCGCTGGTATTGCCGCTGCGTATGACCACACCGCCGTGCGGCATGGCGCTGTGATTGCGCTGCAGCTCGTCCTCAGTAATGAAGTGCACCGTGGTGTCGTACTCGTCAAAGTAGTGCGGCATGGTCACAATGCGCTCACGTACGTCATCCGCATCGGCTCCCTCTTCCAGCACGACGAAGCATTCCCGCTTGTGCTTTTCGCGGGTGCTTAACTGGGGCCGGCCACCGGCACGTACCCGGTTCAACGCTTCTTCCGAAGGGATGGTGTATTGCACACCGGCTTTGACGCCAGGTACACGGCGCACCGCGTCGGAGTGTCCCTGACTGAGTCCACGCCCCCAGAATGTGTAGGTGGCGCCGTCGGGTATCAGCGCCTCGCCATACAACCGATTAATCGAAAATAAGCCCGGATCCCACCCGCATGAAATCAACGCGGTCTTGTTGTTAGCGCGTGCCGGTGCGTCCACGGCGGCAAAATACTCAGGGATGCGTGCGTGGGTATCAAAACTATCTACGGTATTGAAGCGGGCAGCCAGTTCCGGCCCTTGCACCGGCAGGTCTTCTTTGGAGCCGCCGCACAGAATCAGCACGTCGATAGCGTCGGCATGATCATCGAGTTCGCTCATGTGGTACACCCGTGTCTCCGGGTCGACCGGTGTCACGCTCGCCCGCGGCCGACGGCTGAACACGCCTACCAAGCGCATGTCCGCGTTCTCGGTTAGCGCGATTTCAACGCCCCGGCCAAGGTTACCGTAGCCAACGATGCCAATGCGAATGGGATCATTCATGGGTCAGATGCTCCTATTTCAAGGGCATCATAATAATCGAGCTGTCGCTTACCGCTGCGCGGCCGCCTGCACGTGGGCAACGCGTTTTATCAGTGGCAACCCCTGCCACCGGCACTGCAGAATTCAAGGGGCTGAGAACAGCCTGGTGCAGAGAGCTGATTCCGGGTCACGAGGCAGGGTTTGTTGGGGAAGGGGGGTTGCGCCGTTGGCGTTTCCCACGGCGGCTCATGAGTGCGCGGGGCACGCCCTTTGATGCGTGCCCGTGAATTCAAGAATTGCGGGCATGTGTACGCTATGGTGCAGGGCCGGGCACCGTGCGGCTGCGGCGGTCACAATAACTGTTGCCGCCGCAGCTGCGAGCTTGCTGTTTACCCTTCGCGCGTCTACCAATCGAGGCGCGAAATCTTGCTGCCTTCCAACGAGACACCTGCCATCAGCCCCTGGTTGGTGAGGGCAAAACCAATGATCGGCTCACGGATGGTATCCGTATCAAGCGACCCATCTGCGCCTACCTTGGCCAGAGCTACCGTGGCATGCACGCCCAGGGTGAAGCCCTTGCTATTGCGGAAATTTTGTAGCGCTTCATCGGTCATGAAAAGCAGGATAATGGCTCGTGACTGCGCACCGGCCTGGAAGCCGAACGAGGCGCTCGTGGTTTGGTAGTAGTCCACGGTTTTTCCGTCGACGCGGAGGGCGCCGTCGCCGTGCTCTGCCCCAACGATGAGGCCGGCGGACAGTACATTGGGAAACACCAGTACACCGCTGGCCTTACGGACGAGCTCGCGTGAGCCTGGTGCGGCGGCGTAAAGACGATCGAGCGTGGCATTGACCGCGGCGTTGATTTCCTGTTTGCGCGCCTCGGTGCCGGCTGGAGTGAGCGGAGTCGTGGTACAGCCGGCGGCCAAGGTGGCAGCAAGCAGGGCAGCGGCAAGAAAGAAACGGCGTCGTAGCATGGCGAACTCCTTATGGTGGTTGTTGTTGTCGGGTTGTTGAAGGAAAGGCTTCTTTGCGCCCCCAGCGCCGATTGTGTCCCGCGGGGATAATGCGTAAAGCAAAGATGCGTCCACGTTATCCTGATAGTACGCCAAGTGGGGACGTCACGTGAATTTGTATGCACACACGTCCCCAATGCGGCGTTTTGATGCGCTTCGGGTCTTATGAATCTGCGTGATATGGAAGTGTTCCGAGCGGTCATGCTCGCCGGAACCGTAAAGGGTGCAGCTGAAATTCTGCACATTTCACAACCTGCTGTCAGCAAACTTCTTGCCCTGGCCGAGCGTCGTAGTGGGATTCAGCTGTTCGATCGCATGAAGGGGCGCTTGATCGCGACGCCCGAGGCGCACCGACTGTATGCAGAAATTGAGAATGCCTGGCGCGCTATCGATCGGGTCCGCGATGTATCACGGGAACTCAGCAAGCCTGAAGCGGGCAGCTTGCGCATTGCGGCAAGCTCGCGCTTTTGTACCTTCCTGGTGCCGTCGGCGGTCACGGCCTTGACCACTCGCTTTCCCGAGATGGGGGTGCGTGTGGAAATGGTGATGCCGCATTTGTTAACGGACGCCCTCACCTCCGGCGTCGCGGATGTGGGCATTGTGATGCAAACACCCGAGCCGCCGGGCCTGACCACATTGCGACGCTATACCTGTGGTCTTGTCTGCGTGCTGCCCATGAAACACCCGCTGGCGGAGCGGGAGGTGGTCAGCCCGAGCGACTTAGCGGGTCAGCGTCTCATCGCCTTCTCACGAGAGCCGCCCTTTGGGTATGTGCTCGAGCAAGTTTATGGCGGCCTGCTAGACGATTTGCATATCCACCTGGAAGTGAGTTCCGGTCCGACGGCATGTTGGTTTGTGCGGGCAGGGGCGGGTATCGCCGTGCTGGATGCCACCACGGTGGCCGGCGAGCCATTTCCCGACGTGGTGACACGTCCCTTTAAGCCAAGTCGCGAACTCGATGTCCGGGTGCTGTACAAAGAGCATCGGCAAGTTCCCGACGCCGTGCACGCCTTCTGTGACGCGCTAGACATGCTGTGGGCGAAGCACATTCCGTCCACCGTATAACTACAGGTTAATCGGTGGCTTAAAAATATTCATTTGATTATTTAAAGCCCGGTTTTCATAATCCCCCTGTCGCCTGCAGTCGCCCGGTGGAAGTCCTCTTGACCGAGTTTCATAAGAGTCGGCAGGGCGTGACACCGGGTCGTCAACAGGCATGCATGTTGAACCAGGTTAATTCTGACGGCGTGAGCATGGCCGGGTCGTTCTCAGACGACCAGCTGGTGTGAGTACTACAAGATGGCTTGTTACTAGCGCAGCTCGGCATAGAGAGCAGTCGCGACCAAGCCGCGTATCGCCAAGGGCCTTTCAGGTTCTGGTCGGCGCCCAGAATGTCCATTGAATGAGGAGATAGCGATGAGACTCTTAGTCCGTCTATTGACATGTGCGGTACTTGGCAGCGTGGCGGGCATTGCATCGGCGGTGGAGAACTGGCCGGCACGCCCAGTGACCCTGGTGGTGCCCTTCAACGCGGGGGGTGCGACCGACTCGGTCGCCCGCATGCTGGCTGAGCAGCTGCAACACAAATGGCAGCAGCCCGTGTTAGTTGATAACAAGCCCGGTGCAGGCACGGTCATTGGTACCCAATCGGTGGCGCGCGCCCGGCCCGACGGTTACACCATGGGCCTGGTGGTAAGTGCTCACACCATTAACCCCAGCTTGCGCAACAACTTGCCCTACGACACGCTGAACGACTTTTCTGCGGTCACCCAGCTCGGGCGGCAACATATGGTCATGGCGGCACACCCCAGCTTTGAAGCCAACAACGTGGAAGAGCTGCTTGAGCTGGTAAAAAAACATCCCGAGGGGATTAGCTACGCGACGTCGGGTACCGGAACGGCCTTACACCTGACGATGGAGCTGTTGAAATCCAAGACGGGAGCCAACCTTGTGCATGTGCCTTACAAAGGGGGTGCGCCTGCCCAGCAAGACGTCGTCGGCGGACAGCTGCCCATTTTGCTGGACATTTTTCACAGCTCACGCCCGCTCATTGATGGCGGCCGGTTAAAGGTTCTGGCCCTGTTGAGCCCGGAGCGTCCAGACGGTTTGAAGGAATATCCAGTCATTGCCGAAACCGTTCCCGGAGTAAGCGCCATGAGCGTCATCGGCATTGTGGCACCCGCAGGTACCCCGCGTGAAATCATCGAAAAGGCCAGCGCAGACATTCGCGCCATTGTGCAGTCTGAGGACTACGCCAAGCGGCTTTTGGAAATGGGGATCGAGCCTGTCGGTTCAACGCCTGAAGAGTTCGACGACCTGATCCGCTCGGAGATTGCCAAGTGGGAACCCGTCGTTGAAGCCTCTGGCGCCAAGGTCGACTGAAGCCGATTGGCGGCAATCAATTTTTTAGGAGCGTAAGTCATGCTCACTCAGGAACACAATTCACAGTCCTTTGCCTGGAAGGCATCCTCGTTTCAAAGCTCGGCTGATTATTCTATTGTCCTAACCGACGCCGAACGCCAAGAGCTGATCGACGTGGTGCGCAGTCTTCCCAAAGGGGTGCGTCCAGAAGATTGCTCGAAAGAGCAGCTGCAGTTGCCCAAATTGGGTGCACGGCTGGCAGCCGGCGCTGACGAAGTACGAGCAGGCCGCGGCTTTGTATTGCTGCAGGGCCTGCCCACTGACGAAGTCACCGTCGATGAATACGTCGCCGCGGTTTGGGCGGTGGGGCAGTATTTTGGCGAGCCCCTGTCGCAAAATACGGATGGCGATCTCATCGGGCACGTGGTGGACGCCACTGCCGAGGATCCCACGCCGCGCATGTACCGCAGCAACCTCGAGCTGCGCCCGCACAGCGACATCACCGCCATGATTTCGCTGGCTTGCTGGCATAAGTCGATGACCGGCGGTGCGTCGGTAGTCGTTAGCGCGGTCACGGTTCACGATCAAATTCGTGAGACGGCACCCGAACATCTCGAGGTGTTGTATCGAGGCTTCCACTACCATCTGCTTGGCGAGGAAGGGCCAGGTCTGCCGCCGGTCACCGCCGAGCGCGTGCCCGTATT
>CAZMVM010000132.1:0-4101 GCA_964569785.1 uncultured Pigmentiphaga sp.
TTCGACCCTCTGCTCCCAAAGCAGATGCGCTACCAGGCTGCGCTACGCCCCGACGTGTGGTGCTTCGTGGGTGAAGACTATCAATTATACACGAGCAAAGCACTGCGACTAGTTTGCGCGCAGAATGGGCGCGCTAACGGCTGCCCGCCTCCAGGTCACCGCATCGGCTTCATGCCTCCGACCCCGCTGACTCCGGCCTGCCTGCCTTTTGTCGTCGGCCTGCTTCATTGTAAGGCTCGTCAAGCGACTTACACCAAGGTAAGGCGGGTTACACCGCATCCATGTCACGTGGGGCAGGATACTTCACACCATGCAGTTCCATGAGGTGCTCGTGCAGGTTAAATAGCCGTGACCCACCTTCGACCCGCCTATAGTTGCCGTCGGGGAGCTGCTGCCACGCGAGCTGGTTGTCACGCCAAGCATACAGAAACGCTTCGCGTAACACCCGCCGTTTGAGAGAAGGATCAAGAACGGGAAAAGCGATCTCCACCCGCCGAAAAAAATTCCGATCCATCCAGTCGGCAGATGATAGGTACAGCCGTTTCTCACCTCCGTTGCGAAAGTAGAAGACCCGTGCATGCTCAAGAAACCGGCCCACGATGGAACGCACGGTGATATGGTCGGAAAGCCCGGGCACGCCCGGGCGCAAGGTGCAGGCGCCTCGAACGATAAGGTCAATGCGCACGCCCGCCTGACTTGCCTTGTACAACTCCTGGATGATGATAGGCTCCAGCAGAGCGTTCATCTTCGCCATGATGTGTGCTGCCTTGCCGGCTCGAGCGTACTCCGCTTCTTGCCGGATTAGTTCTACCATCGCGTGATGCAGGGTGAAGGGGGCTTGCAACACAACCTCGAGGCGGCGTTGCTCACCCAGGCCGGTCAGTTGCGAGAAAACGCGGTTGATATCGGTACAAATAGCGTCGTTCGCCGTCAACAGCCCGAAGTCGGTGTACAGCCGCGCGGTACGCGGATGATAATTGCCCGTACTCAAATGCGCGTAACGCTGTAATTGCCCACCCTCGCGACGTAAAACCAAAGCCATCTTGGCGTGCGTTTTATGACCGACCACCCCATACACCACATGGGCTCCCACCTCCTCTAAGCGTGCCGCCCAATTAATGTTGGTTTGTTCGTCGAAGCGGGCCATGAGTTCAACCACGACCGTCACTTCCTTGCCGGCTCTGGCAGCAGCAACCAGGAGTTGCATCAGCTCAGAATCTTCGCCGGTGCGATAAATGGTCTGCTTGATCGCGACGACGTCGGAATCCAGAGCCGCCGCAGTTAGAAAGTTGATGACCGGCTGAAATGACTGATAGGGGTGATGCAATAGGTAGTCGCGGGCCCGAATGGCAGAAAATATGTCCGCGGGATGCTGCCATGCACCGAGCTCGTCCGGAATCGACGGGTGGTATTCTGGAAAGAGCAAATCAGACCGCGGTGTCTGCTCAGCAATTTGCATTAAACGCGACAGGTTGACCGGCCCGGGCAAACGGTAAGTATCGCGATCGGATAACCCAAATTGCTGCTGCAGGTACCGCTCTAGCGGTTGGGGTGTGTCGGCATCCAGTTCCAGCCGGACTGCGTCACCAAAATGCCTTTGCATCAATTCGCCTTGAAGCGCCAACCGCAAATTGGTGACTTCCTCCTCGTCAACAAATAAGTCGCTATTCCGGGTAACCCGCCACTGATAGCACCCCCTGACTGTCATCCCGGGGAATAACTCCCCCACAAACGCCAGGATCAGCGAGGTCAGCATGGCATAAGCCCACGGATATCCGGCGATTTCTGCCGGGACCCGAATGATGCGCGGCAGTGCGCGCGGCGCCTGGACAATCGCGATGTCCACGTCGCGTCCAAACGCGTCTTGCCCGCTCAACGAGACAATGAAGTTCAGACTTTTGTTGTACACACGGGGAAAAGGGTGGGCCGGATCGAGCGCGATCGGCGTCAGCAAGGGCATCACCTCGCGCCGAAATAGGTCGTAAGCCCATTGTCGCTGCGCTTCATTCCAATCGGACACGCGCAGCAGAGCCACACCCTCGGCTTGTAGCTGCGGCAAGACGAACTCATCCAGCAAGGTGTACTGTTCGGTCACCAGTTGCCTTGCTTTGACGGCAATCTGGCTTAGCACCGCATCCACGGTGCGACCATCGCTTCCTACGAACCCGGGAACGGCGCGCAGCTGCTCTTTTAAAGAAGAGACGCGTACTTCGAAGAACTCATCAAGATTCGAGCTGACGATGCATATAAAGCGCAGACGCTCTAGTAATGGAAGCGAGGGGTCCGCGGCGAGCGCCAGAACACGTCGATTAAACTTCAGTAACGCAAGTTCCCGGTTTAGGAATAATTCATTTTCAACTTCGGTTAGGGGCATTGCGTGAGCACGCATCGCTGACGGCAGCAGTAGGGCATGGGAGGGCGAACGCCGCCCTCTCACTTTAAGCGCTAGTGGCTGCTTGGTACAGCTTGCCAGATCGCGTGCCCGTGCGGCAAAACGCCAGAATGGGACCGGGCGCAGACTTTAACAGGGAACCAAACGCGCTGACATCTTCAGGATGAATGTTGGCACCATCGACCGGCTGGTAGTAATACTCCAGGCCCGCGGCTTTTGCCGCAGCCTCGATGTCGGCACTACGCGGTTGATCGGGACCGCCCTCGAAATCGGGCCGATTGTTAATGATGCTTTTGAAACCGGCCCTGGCGACCAGTTCCATGTGCTCGGGTGCGAGCTGGCCGGCAAGCGCGAATTGATCGTTGACCTGCTTGAACAAGGGTAGAGACTCGGACACGATGACCTCCTGTGTCAGCGCGCCCCACGTGAAGTGAAAGGTATCGGGACCTTACAACGGGAGCGCAGAATTCAGGGATTTCATCGTACCGCAATTAACCGCGGAACGCGTGTAATTCCACTGGTTTTTGTCGCCCCAAACGACGATCAGGCGAGGCACCGGGAAGGAACAACCCGTGGGCTGATAGGTGAACTGCCGAGTCGATATTTTCGTGTGCCCGTTCACCACCCTTGAGCTAGGACGGTACCACTCACGGTCACGGCAAGAACGCCTGGCCTTTTGTGTAGATGGTTTCTTTGTTGGGTTGCGTTTTTTTGTTTTTTGTGTAGGTCCTGCATTCCGAGCAGGCACCGCTAAAAAGACATAGTGTGTGAGACGGTGACGCGGACGCAGTGCCGTCCGGGAATCACTGCGCCACACGCACGCCCAAAGGATGCAAAGCCCTCGGCGCGCACCCTTGCCTTATCGTATCGTTGCACACCGCGCGCCTGGGCAAAACGCGCGGTTGATCCGACAACTCAATTAAATCTTGAACGATTCGTAAGTAGCGGGATGGAAAATTTCCTCGACGCTCATTTGACGCGCCGAAAGGCCTTGACGGTAATGATGGCGCAGGAACGTCTCCAGCGTGCTCAGGTTGGGCTCCACGCCGTACGACCAGTAGTCGTCACCCATTCCCTCGCGCGCAGCCTTCAGCTGCTCTTCAACAAAGGGCAAGGTAACCTTGGTAGCCGAGGTGTCGCTGAGCAACTCAAGCGCCAGCGCCTTGGCTTGCTCAAACGCCTTCATAACAGCGCCGGGAAGCCAGGGGTGTTGCTCCGCCAACTCTTTGCGGATGCCCACCACGTGCATGATGGGGAATACCTTGGTTCGACGGTAGTAATCCTTGGCGACCGCGGTGGGATCGTCGAATAACCACCGAATGTTGGGGTTGCGCAATGCTGATGCGCTGGGCGGACGCGGTGCCATAAAGGCGTCGATCTCGCCTTTGTCGAGTAACGAGGAAATGGTCTCGTCTGCAGGAGCGTCTTCCAGCTTCACGCCCTCGGGGAGCTGAAGCTTGATCTTCTCGGGACGTCCAGGTGTGTCGATACCACCGCGAACCCAGGTCACATCCTGAGGACGCACCCCGTAATCGTCTTCCAGAATGGCGCGCGCCCAGACCATCGCGGTAAGCTGGTACTCGGGCAGCCCGATGCGCCGACCCTTCAGGTCTTCCGGTTTATTGATGCGGTCGCGCCGTGCATAAATCGAGGTATGACGAAACGCGCGCGATAAAAACACCGGAATGGCGACATAAGGACTCTCACCA
>CAZMVM010000132.1:4111-9140 GCA_964569785.1 uncultured Pigmentiphaga sp.
TCGCTGATATCGAACTCCACGTTACGGAAGGCCCGAAAGAAGATTTCTTCCGGGGATAGCATCATGCATATCGGATCGACCCCGTCGATCTGAACCCGGCCATCGGCCAACGGTCGGGTCCGATCGTAATCTCCCATGGCGACCGAAAGCTGCAACTTGGACAATGGACTCTCCTGTGTGGTTATGTTGTCAAGAGTAGGACGCGTGTCTTGTAACACGCGCCTTTAGATCGCACTACAGCGCGTATATGGCATCGGTAATAAGGTGAGCCATTGTACCCGTTGACACCGTGCGCTATTGGGCCTGCACTGAATATGATGTATCCAGTGCTTCCCGTTCGTCGTCCCACACATAGCTGACTTTAAAGTCGCGCCAATCGGTTGACTTAGGAACAATTGCCTGAAATGAGCACACATCCGCAGGAATGCGGTCTGCACCCGTACCAATGGCCACCCCTTTTTCCTCGAACGTTTTCGCCGCTTCAACCATCATTCTTCGGAATTGCGCTACGGCAAGATCGCTGCTACCCAGCCGCTCTCGCGTACGGTCGGCAATCGGCCCCATGGTGACCCACATTGCCACGTCTTGATTCGGAAAGCCCTTAATGCCGGTGAAGTTGCCGGCGCGCATGGCCTGCCGATCCTGCCAGAAATTGTTCTCGATATTGCGCAACGGCCGGTATCTTGAATCAAGGTCGACACCGACAGTTTGTCCCAAGAATTTCCGCCATGTTTCGGTCTCTGGGGTTTTAGACGGATGTCCCCAAGCAATGAAATAAAACGCGGTCGTGGTGTCATCCATGGGAATGTTCACGTTGGCCACGTTATACAAATTGTTGGGAGGAATCAAAACGGTAAATGGCGCAACAAATACCGTCGTACGGATGTAGTCGGTTTCTTCCGGATTTGTGATAGGGCGACGAATGGCAGCATAGCGAAAGCCATAACTGGTGCGCTCTAACTGCAGCCGTGGTGATTTGTCGGTTGACGGACGCAGCCACAACGAGTTGGTTGCCTTTGCCCCATCCACTTTGGCCGGAACCATATCCGACGAGTGCAAGCTGGAGCTGTGCGCCGAATCGATCGCGCCTTCCAGAATTTGTGCCCAGTTACAGGGGATGACTACCTTCGCAATGGATACGCGGACATCGGGAGTCGGCGCCCACGCCGGCGGGGTGAATTCCGGCATGGTTTCCTTGGGCCCTAAATAGGCCCAAATCATGCCGCCCCACTCCTTCACCGGGTAGGCGGTTTGCTTGATGTTGTTGCGCATGCGCTCGTCATTCGGCTCGGAAGCGAGTTCCATCAAATTACCGTGAACATCCATCTTCCAACCGTGATACAGGCAGCGTAACCCCCCCTCTTCGTTACGGCCTAACGCCAAGGAAGCACTACGATGCGGGCAGCGTTCGTCGAGTACGCCCACATTGCCATAGGAATCACGGAACACCACCAGGCGCTCGCCTAATACGCGCGCACGTACGGGGTCGCAGTCGGGTTCGCTGACTTCCTCCACCAAACACACTGGCAGCCAATGCCGACGCATTAACTGCCCCATTGGAGCCTGTCCTTCAACCCTAGTTAACAGGTCGTTCTCTTCCCTAGTGATCATTATTTCCTCCGTGCATCGCTACCGCGTTGCTAAGTGGTGAGACCATTATACTTAGATCGCTAAGATTATTTCAAGGGTTTTTGGAGCACCAGGCAGGACTCGTCGTTCGCGGGGCCAGCGAACGGGATGGGCACGGAAGGATGAGACTTGCGGACAGTGAGTTGCGAATTTTTGTAAAGCTGGAGCCGCTAATGACGGAGCGCTGCTTTCGATCCAACGCTGGAATCACTCCACACCAGGCGGCAGCCGGCCTACCCCGCGGAGAAGGCATTACTGACTGATGGGAGAGATCGCCCGGAGTTCGGTCGCGCCGTATGAGGCCGCCGAGTAGGTGGTAGAAAGGGCGCCGTGCCAAAGCGACGGCGAACCTTAGGTCGTGCGTTGGGAGAAGGAATGGATTGCGAGGATTAGACGAGGTAGACGGACGCGATTGCCAGCAAGCCCAGCACGAGATTGGCGAACACCCACTGACGAATGCTGCCCAACGCGGCAATCCCCACATTGGTATCTTGCCCTTGCACTGCCCGCTGCAGTCGGCGGAATAAGGCAAACCGAATATGACCAAATATCAGCAGCATCACGATGCCGAACGTGGCCATGAAGGTCCAGCCTAGGGGCATGCCGAAATTACCACCCGCTTCCGCAGCCTGGCGCGCAATCCTTCCAATCATCCATAAACCGGTGATGACAGCCACCGGGGCCGCGACCAGTACCACGGCAAAGAAGCGCTGCAGGACATCAAGCATCAGGGGAAGACGCGCACTGGTATCTAACCCGGTAACCGCGGGACGTAACGCAAAATGGGCGAAAAACATGCCGCCCACCCATACCACGATTGATAACACGTGAAAAAAGGCGAGCAGCTTGTAGATCATTGTGCGGCTCCGTCTTCGTTCAAGAGTTCATCGATTTTGCCTGAGCGGATATCGCGCCGGAATATCACTGGTTTGCCACCCAATTTGCGTTTGCACATCCAGTGTGACAGCGCCGAATCGAGGTAATCGGTATGCCCCGGAAACCAGCGGGCAAGCTCGCGTGCGAGGTCGCGCGCAATTTCGTAGTTGCCTTGAGCCACCAGTTCTTGCACCTCTTCGACCGAGCGCAACACAGCCGCATGCTCGTTCATGTGGCATTCGCGGGCGGGGAAGTCGGTGGCCTCCATCCATTCATCTTCGGCGCCGAAATGCTCGCGCGCATGCCGGGCAAAATCCTCTAGCCGCGCAGCCACCTCTTCATCGGGCGCATGCATAAGGGCGTCGACGCACTCGACGAATTCCTGATGAGCCTCGTCCATGGGCCCATACCCCATTGTGTAGGCGTCCGACCAGACAAAACGGGTTTCTGCTGTTGACGACATGGCTACCAACTTTCCAAATAAAAGTCTGCAAAACTGGCCCTATTTAACCATTAATAGCACAGCAAGTAACGCCAGGAACGATAACAGCACGCGCTGGAACGCGATCTCGCTTAAGCGATGACGTAGTTTCTTGCCGACCGCCATGCCAGCAAACATAGGCAGCAGCGCCAATAGCGAGACCAGAGCTTCTACCCATCCCAGACGCCCATAAGCGATGAGCGACGCATAAAGGGGGACGGTACCGAAGAGATAAATAATGCTGATGCAGCCGATAAAAGCTTCACGCGGCAGTTTGAGCGCCACCAGATAGGTGATGATTAGAGGCCCGGTCATGGACGAGACGCCGCCCATCACTCCTGCCAAAGCACCTATCCCCGCGCTTGCCAACTTTTCATTGCGCGTACTGATGCGCAGTTGTGGTTTGAATGCCATCAGCGTGACCGCCGTCAGAATCGATGCGGCCACTAGAATATTTAAAGCGTGAGAAGACAGGGACAAGGCCAGCGGCACCGTGATGAGCGTGCTTATTAGCAACATCACGCTTAGCGGGGCAAACCGGCGCAGGTAGGCCTTAGGAGCCTGGCTATCTAATGCTTGCCACAAGTTGGACGCCAGCACCGGCACCGCCATAACGCTGATGGCGGTGGGTGCTGGCAGGATGAGAGAGAGAATGGGTACAACCGTGAGGGGCAAACCGACTCCGAGCGTACCCTTGACGATGCCTCCGGCAATAAAGGCTGCGATCAGGTAGAAAACCAAGCCCGTGGCGGAAATGGCGTCTCCCGCCACGGGTAAAAACTGCGTCATACGAGTCTCAGTTTGCTTCCAGTCCCGCTGCTTTGATCGCTGCAGAGTAGCGTTCGGTCTCGGCTGCAATGGCCGCCGCGTATTCCTCGGCCGATCCGCCGACTGGGTCGATGCCCAAATTGCGCATCGTTTCTATGACCTCAGGCTGTTTCACGATGTTGGCCACACGGGCGCTGATGAGTTCAATGGCCTCTTTAGGGGTACCCGCCGGCGCGAGAATGCCCACGGTGGGAGCAAAGTCGAAGCCCGGAATCAGTTCGGCAATAGCCGGTACATCGGGTGCCATCCCGTAACGCTTCTCGGAGTTTACTGCCAGTAATTTGGCCTGTCCCTTGTCGACAAAGCCTACCAGCGAAGGCAAGGCCGAAAACACCACGGGCACCTGGTTTCCGATCAGCGCAGGCACGGACTGCCCTGTACCCCGGAACGGCACGTGATCAATTTTCAGGCCCATCGCCGCCTTCAAGGCTTCCATCGTGAGATGGTGGCTGCTGCCAATTCCGGACGAACCGTAGTTGAATTCGCCGGGTTTCGATTTGATGAGCTCGATGAACTCCTCGAACGTATTGGCCGGAAACGAGGGATGCGCAGCGAGGAATAAGGGCGACGTCGCAACCAGGGATACCGGCATGAAGTCGCGCTTGGGCTCGTACGACAAATCTTTATAGATGAACGGGTTGATGGACATCATTGAGCCGTCGGTTACCAAAAAAGTGTACCCATCGGCTGGACTGGACATAAGGTTTTGGGCCGCGATGACCCCGTTTGCGCCCGGCTTGTTGTCGACCACGACGGAAACGCCGAGGTCTTCGGTTAACCGCTGCGCCGTAATACGCGCTACGGTATCCGGCAGGCCACCGGGAGAATACGGGACAATAAACTTAATGGTGCGGTTCGGGTACTTCGAACCCGACTGAGCATTGGCCACCCCGGCGCCCAGCATGAACACGCTGCCCAGGGTGACCAGCGCAGCGCATAAAGTACGACGGCTAGTTGAGGTTTTTTTATACATGGGGTCTCCTCCCGTGATGATCTGGACTCTGGCATTTATGCAGGTAATTCCTATATTATTAGATATCTAAGATAGAGAAACACTAGCGTTTCCCCTAGTACTATTGCCCACCTTGTGAGGACGCCATGACCAACAACCCGATCCGCCTGGGCATCTTGGGGCTCGGCCGTGCCTTTACTTTAATGGTACCTACATTTAAGGAGGAGACTCGTTTACGCCTGGTTGCCGCCACCGACTCACGC
>CAZMVM010000133.1:0-9055 GCA_964569785.1 uncultured Pigmentiphaga sp.
GCGCGACCGCGCCGCCGAATCCGATTAGAACCCGGGCTCCGCCCAGACCGCGATATTGGCAGGTACCGCTGTCGCACTTGCTGTCGGTGCCATTGTCGGCCTGATCAACGGCATTGGCACGGCGCTGTTGCGGATTCCCTCCTTCATGATGACCCTGGGCATGTCCTCGGTCGTGTTCGGCGTCGCGCTATACCTGAGCGGTGGTGTACCTGTCTACGGCCTGCCCGAGTCCTTCGGCCAGACATTCGGTTACGGATATTTTCTGGGTGTTCCGGCGCCCGTCCTGATGGTACTGGTGGCTATTGCTGTGGTCTATGTCTTGCTGGAGTGGACCCGCTACGGCAGGCATCTCTACGCAATTGGCGGAAACCCTCGCGCAGCTACGCTTTCTGGGGTACGAACCGAGCGTGTCACCATCCTGGCCTTCGTGCTTTCCGGTGTGCTCTCGGCTTTGTCGGGCGTATTGCTGACGGCACGCCTGGGCACGGGCGAATCCAGTATCGGCACGACCTTTCCGCTGGAATCAATAGCTGCATGTGTAATCGCCGGGGCCGCGCTGACCGGTGGTGTGGGGCGTACTTTAGCGGTCGTTGCAGGCACGTTCCTGATCGTCATGGTGCAGAACGGGATGAACCTCATGCAGATCGGGGCGTATGCCCAAACCATGGTGGTAGGGGCGCTCCTCATCTTTGCAATGGCCTTTTCCAAGAAATGAATCATCTAGATAGCGGCGTTCAAACGAATCGCAATTCACAGTAAAGAGGTTGTATCCATGGATTTACAGTTAGCAGGAAAATTCGCACTCGTCACGGCAGCGAGCAAAGGAATCGGACGTGCCGTTGCGCAGCGTCTGGCCGAAGAGGGCGCCACCGTTGCTGCGGCTTCACGCAGTCTTGAGGGCGCACAGAAAGAAGAATTCGCCGGTGGCGGCCGGATTGTTCCGGTAGGTGTGGATCTTTCAGACCGCGACGCTTGCGGCCGTCTCGTGGAAGAGGTGGTCAAGCGTTTTGGCCGACTGGATGCGCTCGTACTGAACACCCCCGGGCCCCGCCTGAAGCCGTTTCTGGAAACAGACCTGTCTGATTGGGAAGGCGCGTTCGATCTTTTGGTTCGTCCGGCGGTGCAACTGGCCATGGCCGGCGCGCGGCATATGGCAGCGAACAAATCCGGGAGCATCCTGTTCCTGACGTCAACCTGGGTGAAGCAGCCCGCCCCATCCGGGGCGCTATCTGCGTCGATGCGCTCGGCACTTTCGTCCTTGAGCAAGCAGATGGCGCTTGAGCTGGGTCCGGTCGGAGTTCGCGTGAATCAGTTGCAACCCGGCGCGACGGGTACCGACCGTATGGCCGATATCGTAAAAGCCAAGGCCCAGGCAAACGGCACTACTCCACAGCAAGAAATTGATCTGATCGTCAAGGACATTCCTCTTGGGCGGTGGGGTAGCCCTGAAGAGGTGGCCAATGCTGCCGCCTACCTATTGTCGCCAGCTGCCGGCTTCGTAACCGGCGCCACGTTGCAGATCGATGGCGGCGCAGTCCGCTCGGTCTGAACGGCCAACTGAACAAACATCTGGAGATTCAACATGACCATGTCGCTGACCGAACTTTTCGTCAAGCAATACAAGCTGTGCAGCCTCGACGACAAACAAACCGTTGCTGTAATTTTTGAATACGGCCACAAGAGCGAATACGTTGACGCGGCAGTCGCTGCGGCGCGAGCGATGGGTGCAGGCGTCCTGGTGCTGGGCGCCTCGAGCCTGTCCAGCCCTACATTGCCTCCTTATACCTCTGATGGACGGGAAGTCCCTGCGCTTTTGTCTGCCGCCGGAGAGTGCGACCTGGTCATCGACCTTACCGTTGGCGGTCTCATACACTCGAATGTCCGCACCAGCATCATCGGTAAGGGCAAGCGGATGTTGTTCGTTGCAGAACCGGCCGATGTGCTTGAGCGCCTGATGGGCGACGAAGAACTGCGTGCAAATATCGACGCCGCAGCCGACATCCTGAATCAGGGCCAGGTCATGCATGTAACCAGTGCTGCCGGCACGGATCTTACGTACGACATTTCTGGGCCGGATCTTCCCATTACCCGGCAATGGGGCTATGTGGACGAGCCGGCGCGCTGGGATCACTGGCCCAGTGGTTTCATCGCATGCTTCCCGCGTGACCGAAGCGCGCAGGGCCGCATCGTGCTGCAAGCCGGCGATGCCATCATTCCATGGCAACGCACCGTACAGGCGCCCGTCGAACTGACAATTCGGGATGGGTTCATCACCAGCATCGACGGAGACGGCGTCGAGGCATTCCTGCTCACTGATTACTTCAAGCGTTGGAACGACCCGGCCGTCTATGCCTTGTCTCATGCGGGGTGGGGCATGCATCCCAATGCCAGCTGGACCGCCCTGGACGTGTACGATCCTCGCAGCCTCTATGGCCAGGAGTTGCGTTCGGTAGCAGGCAACTTCATGTGGTCTACGGGTTCGAATCGTTTTGCCAAGCGCGAGACGCCGGCTCACCTGGATATTCCCATGCGCGGTTGTACCGTCAAGGTTGACGGTCGTGCGGTGGTGGTAGACGGGGAACTGCAAAGCCTTAAAGAACAAGTAGCCTGAATACAAGGACGAGACTGTTATGGATAAGAAAATACTGGAGGCCGCCATTCTCAAGCTGGGGCAGACTCCCGATTTGTTGGCACGCTTCAAGACGGATCCCGTCACCGTCGGCGCAGAGCTGGGCCTGGACGAGCACTGGTCAAATGTCATTGCTCGCGGCGAACGCAACCTTCTTCGTTCTGCCGGTGTGAACGACGGAGTCACCATTCTTGTAAGCCGCTGGTTTCAGGACGATCTGTCTGACAGCAGCAGCAGTGACAAGTTTGTATTCGATGGCCGTGCTTCGACGGCCAGGCCCGAGGTGCCCGCAAACGTGGTGTTTGCCGCAGGATGCTCGCACGTTCCCGATCTGCTGGCTCGCCCCGAGATCGACCCGCCCGAAGCCGTTGAGCGCCTGAAACAGGCTTATGCAAAGTTGCGTGACTCGCTCGCAGCTGCTGAACCCGACCTTATCGTGGTTACCACCGACTGCCACTTCCAAAGCTTTGAAACCGGGGCGTTTGTGGTGGGAGTGGGATCAGAACACCGCGGATCGATGGAGTTTTTCAAGCGTCCCGATATCGATCTCGATATCAAGGGTTCACCAGAGTTTGCGCAGCAAATTGTTGCCAGTGCTCGAAACAATCGTCTCGAAGTCGAGGCTGCGCCGGTGGTCAATCTGGATCATGGCTTGATCGTACCTTTGCGCCAGGTGCTCCCGCGCCCCGATTTGCCGGTGGTTCCCATCGTTACCCAGCCGGCGCGAACGTTCTCGCCCTATGGTGCCCGCGCGTTCGGGCAGGCGCTACGTCAGGCTATCGAAGGCTCGGACAAGCGCATCGCCCTGCTGGCTACCGGCGGCCTGTCTCACTGGCTTGATCCCGGAAAGTTCGGCTCTGTCGACACGGCGTTCGACGACTACATCTTGCAGATGATGCGAAACGGCCGCGGACTCGATCTTGTCGACCTGGAACCCTACCCATTGCTGGATCACGGGCAGTACGAATTCCTGAACTGGCTTATTGTCCTGGGTGCCTTGGGTCCAGGTATTCGGGCTGAAGTCTATGCGTACGAACCGCTGGAAGCCTCGGGCGGCGGCTGGACGGTGGTCAACATGAACGTGGACAAGCTGGAGACTGTCAATGCCTGAGCAAACACCCGGCCGGCGATTGCGCGTTGGGTTGCTTCAGTTGCAACCTACGCGTGACGTTCAGGCCAACCTGAAGGACGTGCTCTGGGCCGTCCAGGCCGCCGCCGCTCAGGGCGCCGAGCTGATCGTTGTGCCCGAGAATGCATTGTGCATCGGTACCAATGCAGAGATGCGCGCTGCCGCCGTGACCATTGATGGTCCTGAAATCACCGCGCTCAGGGAGGCTGCCAGGTCTGCTCATGCCACCGTGGTGCTGGGGGGGTTCAAGCAAAAATCAGAACGCCCCCTGCTGCAGAACACGGCCCTGGTAATTCGCGACGACGGCACCATTCAGGGCTCTTACGACAAAATTCATCTTTTTAACGCGGTCGTCAACGGAACTTCCTTTCGAGCTTCTGATGTTGAGTCAGCGGGAGACCAGCTCGTTATCGCCAATGTCAAAGGCGTGAAGGTCGGCCTGTCGATTTGTTTCGATATCCGTTTCCCCGAGATGTTTCGTCGGCTGGCGCAAGCGGGTGCCGAAGTCATTCTTATTCCGGCAGCCTTTACACAAACCACCGGCGAGGCTCATTGGGAGGTTCTGGTGAGGGCTCGTGCGATCGAAAACGAAGCGTATGTGGTCGCCTCGGCCACCATCACTTCGGATGACGCGATTGAATCGGGCTTTCAAACTTACGGCCATGCCATGGTTGTTGACCCATGGGGTGTCGTTCTGGCCGACCTGGGTGAAGAGTCCAGGGCGGTGCGAGTGGTCGAACTCGACCTGGACAAGGTTGCCCAGATCAGGGCAAAGCTGCCGGTGCTGGATGTCGCACGACACGAAGTCTATGCCGCCGCGCCGGTTCAGATCTGAGCGCGACGGCTTTTCCGTACGAAGTTCAATAATTCAACCTGGAAACAAACAGAGGATTGCATGGGTGCACTTGAAGGTAAGGTAGTGATCTTGACCGGTGCGGGTGCCGGAATCGGGGCTGCGGTGGCGCGGCGCTATGTTCAAGAGGGCGCGCGCGTCGTCGGAGTCGACCGGTCTGAAGCTGTGCAGGCGTTGGGCGACGAGCTGGGCACGGCGTTCATTCCTGTCGTGGCTGATGTGTCCACATGGGAAGGAAATGTTGCCGCGGTAAAGGCAGCTCGGGATACCTGGGGTCGTGTCGACGTATTTGTCGGGAATGCTGGCGTTACTGATGCTGCACGAGAGCTTGCCGATATTCCGGGGCCCGACATTGCCAAAGCGTTTACAGAGCTGTACGGCGTAAACGTCCTTGCTCCGATGCTGGGGGTCAGGGCCGCGCTGGATGATCTGATTGCCGCGAAAGGCTGCGTGATTCTGACAGCTTCCTTCGCGAGCTTTAATGCTGCCGGCGGCGGAGCGCTTTATACCTCGTCCAAACATGCCGTCCTGGGGCTTATCCGCCAATTGGCTTATGAGCTGGCGCCAGATGTGCGTGTTAACGGGGTTGCACCCGGCGTCGCGCCAACGCGCATGAAAGGCCTGGGAGCGCTGGGGCAGGCAGACACGGATTCGGTGCTCGAAGGAACCCGTTTCGTCCTGCCTTTACAGGAGGTTCCCAGCGTCGAAGGCTATACCAGCATATTTACACTTCTTGCTTCAGCGGAACAGTCGGGGCTGATGACCGGTTCGGTTATCACTGCTGATAGCGGCCTGTCGATACGGGGGCTCGCCAAGCCGGGCGGTCGCGTCGGGGCGGCCGGGGGCAAGTAATGCGTATCAGTCTTGAAGGCCGGGTGGCGGTGGTCACGGGTGCCAGACAGGGCATCGGTGCCGCGATTGCCGGAGCGCTGCTGGAAAGTGGTGCATCGGTAGTCATTACAGGCCGGGATTCTGCGCAGCTTGCTCAGAGCATACGGTCAATTTCCGTCTTGCATCAAGGAGATCTGCGCGGTTTCGTGGGGAATGTTGCGGACGAAGCGGATATTGACAGGCTGGTGCGCGAGGTACCTCGCATCGACATTCTGGTGAACAATGCAGGGGGCTTTTTGCGGGCCGTTGACACCCTGCAGTCCTCATCCGACGAATGGCGGCAACAGCTGGATGTGAATCTGACGGGACCGTTTCTGATCAGCCGGGCGGTGCTGCCGGGCATGCTGGAGCGTAAATGGGGCCGCATCATCAATATAGGTTCCATTACCGCTTCCGCGCCCGCCCTGGGTAACGCGGTCGGATATGTGGCGGCCAAGGCCGGGCTTGTCGGCTTTACACGGCAGCTGGCGCTGGAGGTGGCGCAGCATGGCGTAACAGTCAACGCTATTAATCCCGGTACGGTCGCCACGGAACACCTTCGCGACTATCTTTCTACCGAGGGCGCTGTCAGTCACGATTCCCTGACAGCATCGATCCCGGTAGGGCGATTGGGGACGCCCCAGGAAATCGCCGGAATCGTACCGTATATCGCATCCGACCTTGGCGCCTTCATGACCGGCGCCGTGGTCGAAATCAATGGTGGAGCCTTGATGGCATAGCGCATGACGCTGAGTTCAACTAACAATATTTCTTAAGGAAACAGCATGTGGAATCTTGAGGGAAAAGTGGCCCTGGTGACAGGAGGAGCGGCCGGCATTGGACGCGCAGTCGTGGCGGCGTATGTGGCGCAAGGGATGAAGGTGGGTGTGCTGGACCGTAACCCCGACACGCTCGCCGCGCTATGTGATGAGTTCGGCTCAGCGGTGCACGGCACGGTGGGCTCGGTGGAAATCTTGGCCGACAACCAGCGCGCTGTCGATGAGGCGGTCAAGAAGTTTGGCGGCCTGGATGTATTTGTGGGCAACGCCGGCGTAGGTGCCGGCAACCTCAAGCTGGTGGATATTCCGCTGGACCAGCTTGAAGCGGCAATCGACGAAATCTACGCGATCAACGTCAAGGGCTACCTGCTGGGTGCGCGCGCCAGTCTGCCGGCATTGCTCAAGTCTCGCGGTTCCATGATTTTCTCGTGCTCGTTGGCCAGTTATCGGGCGGTGGACGACGGGGTACTGTATGTCTCTACCAAGCACGCCAACCTGGGTATTGTTCATCAACTGGCCTGGGAGTTCGCGCCGCATGTCCGCGTAAACGGCGTTGCAATCGGCGTAGCGCGTACCCGTATGGAAGGCCTGGAATGCATGAACCAGTCGCCCATTGATGCCGTGCTTCCAGGCGCAGAAAAAGTCATCCCCATGGGCTTTATTCCCGAACCAGAAGACTACGGTGGCGCGTTCGTCTACCTGGCCTCCGAAGGCGCCCGTCTGGTCACCGGCGAGTGCTTGTGGGCGGATAGCGGATTTGGCGTCAGGGGCATCGGCGCCGCAGCCGGTGGTGGCAATTTGCTGAACGTCGACCTTTAGTCGGTCGGGTACGGGCACAGCGAGTCCGCCGCCCGTACCCATCTGTGGTCCCAGGCCAGATGCAATGATGCCGGGCGTGTAAGGAGTTCGACGTTATTATCGTAGGTTTGTCGAGCACGAGTTCTGGTTCGGCCTTTGGGACTGATTACAGGAGCAACTGAAAGTGGCAGGAAAAAGAGGGCATTCGGTAGACGAGATCTATCGCGTATTGGCGGACAGGATTATCAACGGCGTGTATATGCCGGGACGCAAACTGTCGCAGACGGATTTGGCCGATGACCTGAACGTCAGTCGGACGCCTTTGCGGGAAGCGTTGAATCGCTTGCAGCAAGCCGGACTGGTGGTGGCTACGACGAATCGCGGTATGGAAGTCGCGCCCGTAACCTTCGAAGAAACCGAGCAGCTGTACGCGGTCAGGTTATTGATCGAGCCTTCTTTGGTTGCTGCCGTCACGCACAAGCTGACTGATGCTGACCTGGCCCAGATGTCCAGTGCATTGGCCAGCATGCAGGAAGGGGCCGAGCGGACCAAGGAATTTCAGAATGCGCATCATCGCTTTCACGAGGCGGTGCTTGTGTATTACCCCCCGGCCATCCGGGAGATGATCGAATCCATTTATCTGAAGATCATTCGCCATCAGCGCATTTACTTCAGCCGGCCACGCGCGCCGGAGGAGTTCTGCGAGATTGACCGGCTGCTGCTCAAGGCATCGAAGGCCCGCGACGGAGAACTTGCCAAGCACATACTTGAGTTTCACCTGATCGACGCAGCCTTGGGCCTGATGCTGGATGCCAATCCCGATTCCCGTCCCGCCGCTCTGGTCATCGCGGCTCAGGGCCTGGGCATAAAACTCGAGTTCAACAACGGGGGCGAAGCGTCGCGTGCCGCGCGGCTTTCATGGGTGAATGGCACCGCGACCAATGTCCCGCCGATGCGAACCGGAAACCTGATTTACGAGCCTGACAAATAGTGTGGATGCCGGCCGGCGCGCGAGGTGTCGCCTGGTAGCTGCACGATAAGATAACGAGGAGACACATGAACGTCATGAATACCGGCCACACACAATAAGCAGTCAAATTGCAGTCGGGCGCTGCCGCCACGCCCCAACCGGACGTACTGTTTCAGCCAGGGCGAATCGGTTTCGACCAGGATCCGGTCTTCGGGCAGCACCGTCGCCACATGGCGGAGTTCCTTCGCGCTGGCGAAGGTGACGATACCCGAGAAGGACACATAGAAGCCGAGTTCGAGTGCGGCGCGGGCGGTGGCTTCGGTTCCGGTAAAGCAGTGCAGCACGCCGCCCACCTCGTCCGCCTTTTCTTCGCGCAGGATGCGCAGCGTGTCTTCGTCGGCATCGCGCGTGTGGATGATGAGCGGGAGTCCCGTCGCGCGCGCCGCCTGGATGTGGCGCCGGAAGCGCTGGCGCTGCCACTCGAGATCACCCTCACTGCGGAAATAGTCGAGGCCGGTTTCGCCGATCGCCACGATCCGCGGACTGCTGTTTGCCAGCCGCACCAGTTCCTCGATCGACGGATCGCTGCCTTCGCGTTCGTTGGGATGTACACCGACCGAGGCGTACACACCGTCGAGGCGTTCGACCAGCGCCAGCATGGCTGGAAACGCCTCCAGCGTGACCGAGACGCAGAGCATGGCGGTGACGCCGAGCGAGTGTGCCTCGGCGATGACCGCATCCGGTGTGTACTCCGGCGCAGTCGCGGCGAGAAGATCCAGATGGCAGTGCGAGTCGATCAGCATGGCTGGAAATCCTGCCGTTGTGGCGGTATCGGCCTCACGGCATGCTCCCTGAGAAGTCGGTCGCAAGAGTCTATTTTTCTTGACCGCCAAGGTCAAATGCATTGAAAATCATCGCCTTCCGACTCGCCGCATCCAGCCGGAGCCCCCTCGGGGACAGCGCTCCGCGCATGTGTGGTTTCGATCAGACCAAAGGACAGGCGGCTTCTTTACCCGATGGAACACAA
>CAZMVM010000134.1:0-9032 GCA_964569785.1 uncultured Pigmentiphaga sp.
TCACGCGTTTGACGGTCAGCGATACGTTGTTATAGCCAGGGCGTTCCCCATCGCACGGGCTGGCAATGGAGTATTGACGGGGCACATGCGGCCGGCCGTGTTCGTCGAGACCGGGGGGAATGATGCCAATGGATTGGCCTTCGAGCACCGGGAACGGCAAAGTGCCGAAGTCGAGAACAATGTGCCGGATGTCGCTTGAGGCCGACTCGGCGGTGAGACGGTAATTGCCCATGACGGTTGCGAGCGCCACCGACTTGGGGCCATACAAATTGGTGTATGGGTGCGCTGCAGACCAAGGCGGCACAACGGCACCATAATGACTGGCGACCACGGGCTGAAGCGCCGGGCTGGGAGCTTCTGCAACGGCTTGCGCAGTTGCTTCCGGCACAGGTTGCTGCTCGGGCAGCTCGTCCCACTCAAGCTGCTCTTCAATGGAATAGGCCTGATCACGCAGCACCATGCGCCAGTTATCGATCGCCCCCGTGGGACAGGGTGGAACACATGCCTCACAGCCTTGGCAGACATCCGCTCGTACAACGTAGTTACGGGAGTCGTGGGTGATCGCGTCGATAGGACAGGTCTCTTCGCATGTGTTGCAGCGTATGCAAATCTCGGGATCGATCAAGTGCTGCCGAATAACTGCGGGGGCAACGGTGTCCATTCATGCTCTCCTGACGGCGCGCTTCTGCGAATGACTGATAACTTTACATTGAGCGATCGAGATGATCTGCCCTAACCCTTGGGATGAACTACGTACTCGAGCATGATGGACCACCTGGGCAAACGCCATCGTTTTTCACGATGCCATTGTCACGACCTTTTGACCCAACCTGCCAGAGTGAGCGCACTGTGTTGACGCCTAAGGCTTCCCGGTTTGGCCCAAGCATGTCAACCGTCGCTGACGGTATCCGGCGCTCACGGCCAAACCGAGACGAGGTGTGTCGAATCGACAAACGCCCCTTAGTTGAACCGCACAAACTCAAAGTTCATGGGCTGACGGTTGATCGGTACGACCGGGGGCGCTATCCAGTTCGCAAACTTGCCCGGTTCCGTGACGCGAGTGGGCATCAGCGAACTGACGAACTGCCGGTCTTCGGAAGTGGGCAGCCAGCGACGGACATTGGCATCCCACTCCGACTGCGTTACAACGTCGCCGTCGGGCGAGACCTTGATGCCGGCAAGAGAGCCGATCTGTCGGTTGAACGCCTTATGCGGCACCTTGAGCCTGAACGGAATGCCTGCCTTTTCGATAATACGGTTCCAACGAGAGACTCCCGCGACGGAGTCGCGGATAAAGTCATCGCGCAGAACTTCGTTCAAAGCGTTCAGCATGGGCACTTCGCGCTCAACAAAGCCGCCATCAACAACTTCCAGCACGGTGTACACATCGTCTTTCAACAGATGGTCGTCGTTGCGCTTGCCTTCCTCGTACCGACCCTTAAGCCCGGTGGTATAAAAAATAGCGGCATTCGAGGATTGATCGGCGCCGAATAGATCAAGCGTTGCACTGAAATGGAAGTTCAAGTAACGCTGGATCGTTTCCAGGTCGATCACTCCGGCAGCGCGCACGCGCGCGGGGTCGTCGATCTTCAACTCATTCATGACGTCACAGGTGCGCTGAATGATGCGTGCCACGCCCGATTCGCCCACGAACATGTGGTGCGCTTCTTCGGTAAGCATGAAGCGCGTTGTGCGAGCCAAAGGATCAAAACCCGACTCTGCCAGCGACGCCAGCTGGAATTTGCCGTCTCGATCCGTGAAATAAGTGAACATGAAGAACGCCAGCCAATCAGGCGTTTCTTCGTTGAAGGCCGTAAGAATGCGCGGGTTGTCTACGTCGCCCGAACGTCGCTCGAGCAGTGCTTCAGCCTCTTCGCGCCCATCCCGCCCAAAGTAACGGTGCAACAAATACACCATGGCCCACAAATGCCGACCCTCTTCGACGTTAACCTGAAACAGGTTGCGTAAATCGTAGAGTGAGGGTGCGGTCAGACCCAGGTGACGCTGTTGCTCGACAGAGGCCGGCTCCGTATCGCCTTGGGTAACGATAATGCGACGCAGATTGGCGCGATGCTCGCCCGGCACTTCGTTCCAAACGGGTTTCCCCTTGTTCTCACCAAAATGAATGCGACGGTCGTTCTCGGGCGGAGTAAGGAAAATGCCCCACCGATATTCGGGCATTTTGACATAGTCGAAATGTGCCCACCCTTTGGGATCGACGCTGATCGCAGTACGCAGATAGACGTCGTACGCTTGCGAGCCTTCCGGCCCCATGTCCTGCCACCACTTGAGGTAATTAGGCTGCCAGTGCTCCAGTGCGCGCCGTAGCGTGCGGTCCTCTGCAAGATTCACGTTATTGGGAATCTTTTCACTGTAGTTGATGCCTGCCATGAGGGCTCTCCCTTGTGATTGATGCGCTGATGTTCCGCTTTTAGTAATAGATTCTTGATGGTTGCGCTGGACTTAAACACGCTTTAGGTCAAACGCTGGCTGCTCACCCTTGCCGTAGACCTTAAGGGCGCCTTGCTCACCCACCGCATTCGGTCGATTGAAAATCCAGTTTTGCCACGCGCTCAAACGCCCAAAAATGCGCGACTCCATCGATTCGCGTTCGGAAAAGCGTAGGTTGGCCTCCAGGCCAGTGAGAGCGTCCGGAGACATCGCGGCGCGCTCTTCCAATGCGATACGAATTTCATCGTCCCAGTCGAGGTCGTCCAGGGCCGCGGTGACCAAGCCTAACGATTCGGCGTCGGCGGGCGCGACGGGTTGATGCATGACGGCACGCACCGCGCCGAGCTCGGCCTCGTCGTCATAGAAGCGGCGGGCTAGTCGCGATTGGCGGTTGACCATGGGGTAGGCGCCGAAGTTGCACTCGTCGACGTACAACGCGGGCGCGTCTTCCTCGACGTCGAGCATGTACGCGCGATCAGCGGCCAATGCCAGTTCGAGCAAGGTTCCGGCAAAGCATGAGCCCGGCTCGATGAGCGCGAACAGCGAGCGCGAGGAGACATCCAGGCGTGCCAAGGTGCGGCGGATCATGCCAACGGTCTCGCGAACAAACCAGTGATCTCCGTACTCGCGCAGCTGCCCATCCACGGCGAGGACCGCCTGTGGATCTCCCTCAGTGCGCAAGATCCAGGTGCCAATTTCCAGCTCGTTGGTCCGCATGCAAAGAATGGCGTCGTCGAGCTCACGGGCCATTTGCAGCGGCCACCAGGCGACCCCGGCCTCCTCGATGCCCGCGATGTCTTGCGGTTGTTTACCCTCTGGACCTTTGACGAGAAAGGTAGCGGTACGCCGTTCACGGTCGATGGTGACGCTGACGTAACGGTACCGGAGTGCGTCGTCACTGTCTTCGCGCTCCAGTCGGGTGAGCGCAATACCGCGCTTGCCCGCTCCTCCCGTACGCCCATTTTTTGCCAACTCCATCGCCCGACTCTTGACGGCGTCAGCAAATTGGGCTGGACGGGCCAGTTCGTCGACGAGTCGCCACTCGACAGCCCTCTTGCCGCGCACGCCTTCGGTGGTCGTACAAAAGACGTCGGCCAAATCGTGCCGCACTTTGCGCTTGTCGGTTAAGCGGGTTAGGCCGCCCGTACCTGGCAAGACTCCCAACAAAGGAACCTCGGGCAAAGAAACGGCTGACGAACGGTCGTCGACCAACAGAATGTGGTCGCAGGCCAGTGCGAGCTCGTAGCCTCCACCCGCACAGACGCCATTCAAGGCGGCTAAAAATCGCAAGCCGCTATATCGGCTTGAATCTTCGATGCCGTTACGCGTTTCATTAGTGAACTTGCAAAAGTTCACCTTCCATGCATGCGAGGAGAGGCCGAGCATAAAGATGTTGGCCCCCGAACAGAAGATGCGCTCTTTCAGACTGGTTATGACGACGGTGCGGACCTCGGGGTGCTCAAAGCGTATGCGCTGCAAGGCGTCGTGCAACTCGATATCGACCCCAAGATCGTATGAATTTAATTTCAGTTTGTAGCCAGGTACCAGGCCCCCCTCTTCCTCCACATCCATAGCCAGGGTGGCGATCTCGCCGTCGACACTCAGCTTCCAGTGACGGTACTCGGATGGGTCGGTGCGGTAGTCAACCTTGGGCGACACCTCAGGCGGATTTTGAGTCATGCGCGGATCCTCGATTTGTAGTTGGCGGCATTGCCGACACATGCAACCTAATGCATTTTATTTTTTGTTCATGCACCATAGTGCATGCCGTTATCAGTGTCAAGCACTTTTATGCAGTGGGGAGGGCTTAAGACAGAAGACACGGCTAGCCGATGCAACTCGGCAAACAACATCCGAACCAGTGGGCCCAGGGCACCGCGCGACGACAGCGGATGTGAACTACCACAGCGACACCACCGGGTACTGTCTTAGCCCCGGGCGCCTCTCTGGAAATGCTAAGTTCCACGGGCGGGAGCCAGGGTAGCCACACTGCAGAAGGAAGCTCCAGCGAGGCTGCGGACGTTTCTTGTTCGTAGGATTTCCGCAGACAGTTCGTGTTTGCCAGCCGCCCGCTACGTCTCGGCGCTAAGCGCCTCGCGCACACGGCTACGCAAAGCCTGGAAGGTTGCTTCCACCCCCGCCTGACCCGTGGTATCAAAGGACATGTCGGCCTTGGCGTAGAAAGGAGCGCGCCCACTCAAAATTAATTTGAGATCGTCCATCGCTTCCGGGCTACCCGACATCGGGCGGAAATCGCCCTGCTCGATCACGCGACGCATGTGCTCTTCGGGGTCAGCCTGCAGCCAGATTGTGTAGCAGTGAGTAAGCAGCATATTGAACGTGGACGCCTCGGAGACCAATCCACCGGGGGTAGCGATCACAACCTCAGCATACCGCTGCAGCACATCTTCCAAGGCTCTTCGTTCGTAGCGCCGGTACGCACTCGCACCATACAAGGAGTGAATCTCAGTGATGCTGCAACCGGCCAACCGCTCAACCTCACGACTCAGCTCGATGAAAGGATAGCCAAAGTCTTCGGCGAGCAAGCGCCCGAGCGTGGACTTGCCCGCGCCGCGCAAGCCAATGAGCGCAATCCGTCGTTTGCGTACCTGTACGTCGTCACTGGCGCCAAAGAGCTCGCTTAAGCAGACGCGCGCGCGATGCAGATCGGCTTCGGAGCGTCCTTCTAGCATTTCCCGCAGAAGTAGCCACTCGGGCGAAGACGTAGTGACGTCACCCACCACTTCAGCTAGGGTGCAACGTAAGGCGCTAGCCAATTGATGCAACACCAGAATGGTGGCATTGCCCATTCCGGATTCCAGATTCGCCATGTGTCTTTCGGAGATCCCCGCCGCTTCGGCAGTTGCCTTCCGGGTGAGGCCGCGTCGGGCGCGTAGATTTCGAATGCGCTCGCCTAATGCTACGAGGACAGGATCGCGGGTATCCGTGTCACGCCCATCGTTCGCCCTCCCCTCGCGGCTAATCCCGCCGCGAGAGGCACCGGTTCCATGGCGCTTGTCGCCCTCAGGCGCAGCAACAGCTCTCCCTGTACCTTTATCGCTACCAGACCTCGCTTGCGAACGACCGTGCTTTCCCGCCTCTGACCTCTCCCGCGATGACCCGTGATGATCGGAAGTGCGCGACTGCGTATCAGTGCGATCGGAGGAAGCTGAACGGGCAGTGTCGTGGCCGGACGAGGAAGAAATATTTGACGTATCAGGAACAATAGATTTCATGCTGAATGGTGCATTATGGTTCCGCGAAGGGCATCAGGGTCGCGACAAAGGTCTGCAGCATGCATAATATTTCATGAACCGCCCACTACACAAACAAATATGGAGATGATTCGATGACGCCACAGTTTCAAGACCTGATGCAGAGCATCACACAAGCACTGGCGGGTAAACGTTTGGACGCGGAGCTGGAGACTTGGTTGAACACTCACTACGGGCCCGAGAGCGAATGGTACCGCAACGTGCTCGCCGCCTGTCGCCAGGGCGTCGAGGACGGCTGGCTTTGCAATCGAGAACACGGCGGTATCCGCTTTGGTCGCGTTATTAAACCGGCCCCTGAATACAGCGGTTTTTCTGTCGACGTTGTCGACATGCATGACATCAAAGGCCCGCATCACTCCCACCCCAATGGGGAAATCGACCTCATCATGCCGCTAGAAGGGGATGCCAAATTCGACGGCCGAGCTGCCGGCTGGAAGGTTTATGGGCCGGGAAGCGCGCATTACCCCACTGTTACTGACGGCCGCGCCTTGGTTCTCTACCTACTGCCCGAAGGAGCGATCGAATTCACCCGCAGCTAGCATGAGCGCATCACTGCGAGGCTGAATTCAACACTGCCTGACGCCCCTCTTCACATCGCCGCCCAAGGTTCCACCATGACTCAGCTCCTTCCCAACTTCCTGTCGGGGAAATGGCAAACCGCTTCTGATGCCGGCACGCCTTTATACGACCCCGTACTAGGTACAGAACTGGTACGCGTCTCGAGCGCGGGCCTTGATCTGGCCGCAGGCTTTGACTATGCCCGCGCCGCGGGTGGCCCTGCGCTGCGCCAGCTAACCTACGCCGCACGAGCAGCCCTTCTCAATCAAATCGTAGAGGTTCTTAAAGCCAACCGCCCCGATTATTTCGAGATCGCCCAAGCCAATTCAGGCACGACACAGGCCGACTCGGCGATCGATATTGATGGCGCAATTTTTACGCTTTCCTACTACGCCCGTCTGGGTGAATCGCTCGGTGATCGACACTGGTTGTTGGACGGCGAAGCGGTGCAGCTGGGCAAGGATGACACATTCCGTAGCCAGCACCTCCGTACTCCGACACGCGGGGTTGCCTTGTTGATCAACGCCTTCAACTTCCCTGCCTGGGGCCTTTGGGAGAAAGCCGCACCGGCACTGCTTTCTGGTGTGCCCATTATTGTCAAGCCGGCTACGTCCACCGCCTGGTTGGCCCAGCGCATGGTCGCTCACGTGATCGCCGCCGATATTGTCCCACCCGGAGCGCTCTCCATTGTGTGTGGGTCCCCCGAAGGGTTGCTTGCGCCCCTCACAGGCTTCGATATCGTTTCCTTCACGGGTTCCAGCGACACCGCCGCGGGGATACGGAGTCACCCCGCTGTGTCTCGGCAACATGTACGGGTGAACGCAGAAGCAGACAGCCTTAATAGCGCCATTCTTGGTCCTGATGCCGGTCCCGGCACTCCTGCCTTTAATTTACTCGTCCGCGAAGTGGTGCGCGAGATGACCTCCAAAGCCGGGCAGAAATGTACCGCTATTCGCCGCATCATGGTGCCCCATCCGCATCTGGAGGCAGCGGCTGAAGCAATCGCTACCCGGCTCCAGGGCATTAAGGTCGGCAATCCACGCAATGCGGAAGTACGGATGGGTTCGTTGGCCAACCGCCAACAACAGCAACACGTACTCGACGCCATTCAACAGCTCCGAGCAGAAGCTCAACCGGTGTACGCAGGCGACAGCGCTGATCTGATCGATGCCGATGCCACTCAGGGTGCGTTTGTGATGCCTCACCTGTTCAAAGTACCGGACGCCGATGCCGGGTCTGCGGTGCATCGGGTGGAAGCGTTCGGGCCGGTCGCCACCCTAATGCCGTATCGCGACAGCGCACACGCTTTCGAACTCGCCCGGCGCGGGCAAGGCTCATTGGTCGCTTCGCTCTACGGAGAAGACAACGAGTGGCTCGCTTTAGCCGCTCTCGAACTCGCCGACTCACACGGACGCGTGCATATCGTGACTCCAGACGTTGCCAAATCCCATACCGGACACGGCAATGTCATGCCAATGTCTAAACACGGTGGTCCGGGGCGTGCTGGCGGAGGCGAAGAGCTGGGCGGCCTGCGCGCACTGGATGCATACCATCAGCGCACGGCAGTGCAGGCGCACACCCAGGTGCTCGAAGCGCTGATGCAGACATCCGACTAACCGCGCCACGAGGCCAGCTTTTTGTCGATGCCATGGTCCGTAGCCACCGTGCGTGGTGCTACGGAGATTTGTCATCTCAGCGCGCGCGGTTTCTAGCCGGTAGGCGCATCGACCGTGGCAAGCACCATCACTGTATGCCCGTGGCCGGGTTTAGCATTACCAGAACCCGCCACTGAAATTGCAGACTCGATTGTCTAGTGCAGACGCGGTCGCTGTGTCTGTTGGTCCCAACATCAGGTGCTTGCCTACCACCTTTGACAAGCCTTGGTGTCGCCAATCCGGACCATGGCGAATCCCATGTGGAGGTTCTATGAAAGCGCTTTTTCGTACTCGCCGTGACGCCGGGAAACGGCTTGCTGCCGCTTTAAGCGACCGCCACTATGCGCGTCCTTACGTTTTGGCGCTACCACGCGGTGGAATCCCGGTCGCGTACGAGGTCGCCCAAGTTTTGAACGCTCCGCTGGATGTCTGTGTCGTGCGCAAACTGGGGCTGCCTAATCAGCCAGAGTTCGCCATGGGCGCCATTGCCCGCGATGTCACCATTCTTGATAACGACCTGATCCGGGCGCTAGCCCTCAGCCAGGAGACCATCGACGCGGTGATTGCGGAAGAAGCCGCCGAGCTTGCACGTCGCGAGGAGCTGTATCGTGGCGATCGATCCGGGCCCACCCTTGAGGGTCGCGACGCGATTATTGTGGACGATGGTCTTGCTACCGGAGCCACGATGCGCGCCGCGATCGCCGCAACGCGTCAAAAAAACCCGGCGCGGGTCATCGTCGCAGCTCCGGTTGGCGCTCAAGAAACCTGCGAGCTCCTAGAGCAAGAAGCCGATGAAGTCGTTTGTTTGGAAACGCCAACACCATTTCAAGCGGTTGGCATGTGGTATGCAAGTTTTCCCCAAACACAGGACGACGAAGTACTGCAGCTCCTTGAACTCGCCCGCTCTAGAGAGCACCCTTAAGTAAGCCATCCAGGCCTGCGCGAGGAAGCCCGTGGTGCCGAAGCGGGCTGATTCCCCACGATTACGTACATCTGCTGGTGAAATACTCGCCGAAGCTCGCCATTCAATTGAACAGCACAATAGAATTATGATGTTTGCTTCCCGCTCACCCTGCCCCGTCCCGGATCGGTG
>CAZMVM010000135.1:0-4617 GCA_964569785.1 uncultured Pigmentiphaga sp.
AGAAAGGGGTCGCACCGGTAGAAACGGCCGTAGTCGCGACCAATGGCAGGGACACCTGGCGGGTGTTGATAGTGACCAGCTGCCACAAGACTGGAACTCGACAGCGTCCACGCCGATGCTCTCCGCTCCAGCCTGGGTCTCGCCATCAACGCGCGGCAGGCGCTGCAAAACGACGCCCAGTTCACCGCCGGCGCGCAAATCAGTTGGGACCATGAATGGCTGGATCGCGATGTGATTCAAACCGCGCGCTTTGCTGCGGCTGCGGCGCCCGCCTTCGATACCCGTAATAAACTGCTGCCGAGCAATAGTCTGGCGCTGCAAGCCACCATTGGTTGGCAAAAAGACCGCCTATCCGTAGGCGCGGGCATCGGCGGACGAGTGGGCGGTGATTACAAAGCACTGGAAGGGCAGGTGTCGGTAAGATGGGCTTTTTAGTGGTGTAGAGGATCCACTAAGCAGTTCCGCGGATGAGTTTCCGCTATGATGGCCAGCATGTTTATCGCGGTACTTGGTGTTGGCCGCCTCGGATTTGGAATGCATTATGACGTCAAGCCCTCGAACTGATGTAGCGCGAAGCGATGCTGCCGTACGCATTTGGCGCGAAGGCCCCGTGCTCGTGCTATCAATGAATAACCCGGAAACCCGGAACGCCCTGTCTCCTGAACTTTACGATTCATTGAACTCGGCACTGGAGGAAGCAGCCGAAGACGATTCGGTACGGGCTATTGTGCTCACCGGCGAAAGTGGGCACTTCTGCGCTGGTGGCAACCTGCGCGCGCTGGCCACTCGACATCTCGAGACACCACTCCAGCGCAAGGGCAATCTGGCACAACTGAACGCCACGGTGCGTGCGCTGCGCTACTGTCCCAAACCTGTGGTGGCGGCGGTGGAAGGAGCAGCCGCAGGTGCTGGCGTATCGCTGGCGGTGGCCTGCGATATGGTCGTTGCGGCTCGGGACAGTCGATTTTCGGTTACTTACGTAAAGATCGGCCTGACACCTGATGGGGGCATCACTTCATTCCTGGCCGAGTCGCTATCTCGCTCCGCCTTAGCCGAATTGTGCTTGACTGGAAATGTCGTCAGCGGGGAACGCATGCATCATCTGGGAGTCGTGAACCGCGTGTCCGAGCCGGGTGGAGCTCTTGCCGGTGCGGTGGAACTCGCGCGGCAACTTGCGGATGGGCCGCCGTTAGCCATGGCGCGCATTAAGCAGCTCTGCAATACCGCGAAGCGCAATTCACTGGATGAACAAATGGAACTCGAAGCGAGCCATATGGTCGCAGCCCAAGGTGGCACCGAGGCTCGCGAAGGCATCACCGCGTTTATAGAGAAGCGCAAGCCCAACTGGCGCTGACGCCGACTGTGCTTTTTTTGCCCCTAAGTAGACCGGCGGGCAAGCGCTTTCCATACGTTGCCCTCACCTTGGCGCATGGCTTCTAGGATTTCCTCGGTATGTTCGCCAGGTTTCGGGATGGTTCCAAGGTCTCGGATCTTTCCATCAAAGCGCGGAGCAGCCCGCGCCTCCAGGCCACACTCCCTTTCAATGTATATATTGCGCGCGCGCAAGTGGTGATGTTCGGCTGCTTCCTGTGGGCTGAGTACCGGCGCGAAGCATACATCGGTACCTTCCAACAAATCGCACCATTGCGCACGTGTTCGGGTAGCAAAAATTTGCGCAAACTTCTCGCGTGACTCAGGCCAGTCCTGGCGATTCCACTGCGGGAATTGAGCCGCATCCAGCTGAAGCTTTTCCAGCAGTGCGGCATAGAACTGTGGTTCCAGCGCGCCGACGGTGATGTACTCGCCGTCCTTGCATCGGTAGGTCGAGAAGAAATGCGAGCGGTCATGCACGTTTTCGCCGCGTTTACCGATAACCATGCCCTTGTTGCGAGAAGCCAGCAGTACGGACAGCATGTGGGCAGAACCATCCACGATGGCAGCATCGACCACGGTGCCGCGGCCAGTTTCGCGTGCCTTCATGATCCCAGCGAGCAGCCCCACTGCCAAGTACATGGCACCCCCGCCCACATCGCCAAGAGCGGTGAACGGAGAAATGGGAGCCTCGTCTGCCCGTCCCGAGTAATACAACGCTCCCGACAACGCCACATAGTTATTGTCATGGCCAGCGACCTGCGAAAGCGGACCGTCCTGACCCCAGCCGGTCATACGACCGTACACCAGGCGGGGATTGATAGCGTGTAAGTCGCCTGGGCCGAGATTCAAGCGCTCCATCACCCCCGGGCGCATACCTTCGATTAACGCATCGGCGTCTTTAATCAGCGATTGAACCAGTTCGCGGCCTGAGTCTGTCTTGAGATCGGCCACCACGGATCGCTTCCCCCGATTCAGCGACGTCTTCGGTTGAGAGCGGCCCGGCTGCTCTGGTCGCTGAACGGCAATCACGTCGGCCCCCAGATCCGCCAAAAGCATGGCGCAGAAAGGCCCCGGGCCGAGGCCGCAGATTTCGACCACCTTTATTCCAGACAGCATGTGTTGATCTTCCAATTTCTACGCGTTAATCAAACAACTTGAAGCGGCTAGCCCGGTTAGGATCATCGGATCGCGTTGCACTACTGTCAATCCAGTATCCATCGCTCGGTAAAGCGTTTCGCATCGCAGAACAGAGCTTGCGGCTCCGCTACACCCGTGGGATAACTTGGTGCGACGACAAAAATCGACACCGAGGAGGCACCATGGCAACGACCGTCACAGGCGGAACATTTAAGGCAGTCCGATCACATTTCGTCAATAAGCAGGTCGTTTCGTCGCTCGAAAAATTGACCATGAATGATCTTTCCCCCGGTGAAGTCGTGGTGCGCAACCGATACGCCGGTGTCAACTACAAAGACTGTCTTGCGATACTAGGCAAAGCCAAGATCATTGAAGGGTTCCCTCGGGTGGCGGGCATCGAATCCGTGGGCGAAGTAGTAGAGTCGTCGGACAAACGCTTCACCCCCGGGCAGCTCGTGATGGTGCACGGATTCCAGACAGGCATTCAATTCGATGGTGGCTTTGCCGAATACCTTCGTGTTCCTGCCGCGCACTTGATGCCGCTGCCAGCGGGGCTCACTCCGTTGCAGGCAGCCATGATCGGCGTACCAGGCTTCACGGTGGCTTTGGCCCTGGACCGATTCCAGTCAATGAGCATTACACCTGAGCACGGTCCGATTGCTGTCACCGGCGCCACCGGTGCCGTAGGAATGCTCGCGCTGCTTATTTTTTCCGGTGCCGGCTACGATGTGCACGCTGTCACCCGTCGAGTGAACGAACCCGCCTTACGCGCTCTGGGAGCGACCGAAGTTATAAACGCCCATATCGCGACAGAAGCTGCCCGACCAATCGAGCCGCCCCGCTATGCGGCGGCCATTGACAACGTTTCGGGGCCTGTACTGTCATGGCTACTACGCTCACTCAAACCTTCCGGCGCGCTCGCTTCAGTAGGCAATGCGGCCGGCAACGAGTTCAGCTGCAACGTTTTACCCTTTATATTGCGCGGTGTTGACATGTTCGGAGTTATCGCGAACGCCTCCTGGCCCGTGCGGGAACGACTGTGGCAGCAGCTGGCGACAACCTGGCGCCCCAATTTTGAGCTTTGGGCGCCGTACGTACACTTCATCTCCATCGACGAGTTGGTCGACCATAGTCAAAGGCACCTGAACGGCGAGACGAGCGGCCGGACGTTGATCCGCTTCGACTAAGTCGTCTTATACAACACCCTTTTTTCTGAGAGCCTCCATCTCGCCTTCTGAAAATCCAAGTTCGCGATAAACCTCGGCATTGTGCTCGCCAACGTCCGGGCCGGTACGCGGAATTGGGGTCTCTCGACCAGCCACGCGTGGTACCACACAAGGGGCTGGCAAAGTGCCGTAATCCTCATCGGGCAGGCGTATGATCGCTTCACGAGCCACATAATGCGGGTCGTGCACGATATCCTCGATGGTATAAATCTTACTGAACGGAACAGACTCCGCCTGTAGCGTTCTGCTGATTTCGTCGAACGAGTGGGAAGAGAACCAGTCTCGTAGCCCTTCGTTCAACTCTTCAACATTCGCTACCCTGGCACGGTTATTTGCGAAACGGGGGTCTGCGCCCCATTCCGGCTTGCCAATACATCGGCACAGTCGAACAAATATCGCGTTTGAGGAAGCGACCAAGGAAAAATAAACGCCGTCGCTGCTCTCGTACATATCCGAAGGTGCCGTATAGCCTGCTGTATTCCCTTCACGCGTTCGTATCTGGCCTAGCCGCTCGTATTCAACAGGCAGAGGGTCCATGAAACGGAAAAGCGCTTCAGTCGCCGAAAGATCGACTTCCGCCCCGCGCTCCTCCGGACTGCGTCGCAACCGGGCCACCTCGGCCGCAATGGCAAATGCACAAAACAAGCCTGCTACCGCATCGCCGATCGGAAAATTGGAATGCAAAGGCGGACCACCCTTGGTACCTGTCAGGTTGGTCAGCCCGCTCATGGCTTCGAAAATACGCGCAAAACCATTGCCGAGAGCGCCGTGCTTCCGGCGGGTCTGCTGTCGATGATGCGCGAATATCCGGCAGATGCCGACCCAATGGCGGTGCTGGAAGCGGCAGGCCTCAAGCCCCGGGTCATCGACGTCGAAAGCT
>CAZMVM010000135.1:4627-8922 GCA_964569785.1 uncultured Pigmentiphaga sp.
AAACCAGGCTGGCTGGAATAGGGACCAGTCTGGCCGAAGCCCGTCACGCGCACGATAATCAACCGAGGATTCGCAGCGAGCAGCGTCTCCCGGTCTAAGCCCCAACGCTCCAGCGTACCAGCGCGGAAGTTCTCTACAAGCACGTCAAACTGCGGCAGCATACGCAAAAATACATCCCGTCCTTCGGGGTTGCGCACATCAAGCGTGATGCCGCGCTTACCTCGGTTGGCGATCTTCCACCAGAGGGGAGTATCGCCGTCGACAGGCTGCAACGACCGTAATGCGTCGCTCCCATCAGGTAGCTCGAGCTTGATAACGCTTGCACCATGATCTGCGCAGAGTGTTGCCCCAAAAGGGGCGGCCAACACGGTCGCCATATCTAATATTCGTACACCAGCCAGTGCCCCTTGGGATGTAGTTCCTGTAGCCAATGCAAAGCCTCCAATATGTCGCAATAGAGCGTCACGCTTTATCCCATGCGCTCGTTCGAACGACAACCGCTGTTCTGCAGTGCGAAATACCATATGGGCTGACGACACAAAATTAGTACGATGCGCACATGAACCCGATTTTCTTACCCGGTCTGATCAGCCCGCACGACCTCACCCAGGATCGCCAGTTCGCCATGAGTCTAGCGCGCGGGTTGGAGGTTTTGCGGGCGTTCACGCCATCAAATCCTGTATTGGGTAATGGCGATTTGCATCGTCGTACTGGCCTGTCAAAACCGACAATTTCGCGACTAACCTACACACTGACCTTGCTGGGCTACTTGAACTACGACGAGCGCCTACAGAAATATCGTCTTGGCTCCGGGGTACTTTCGATGGGTTACCCACTACTCGCGAGTTTGCGCATCCGTCAGGTCGCCCGAGCCCACATGGAGGCACTGTCGCGCAAAACCAAGTGCACTGTGAACCTGGGCATTCGAGATCGCACCAATGGTGTTTATATCGAAGCCTGCAATGTCGATAGCGGCAATGTCTATCAGCCTGACATCGGCAGTACTCGGCCCATCCTTACTTCTGCGATTGGGCGTGCATTGCTGTTGGCATCTCCCGCCGAAGAGCGCGAAGCGGTGTTGAATCGTCTGCGCTTGAATGATGCCGAAAAATTCGAGCAGGACATGGCGCATTTCAAACGCGATAGGGCCTTTTTTGAAGCAAATGGCTACTGTCTTTCTACAGGGGACTGGAAGGCTGAGGTCCATGCCATCGCGGCTCCCCTCCGCCTACCTGATAACGAACTTCGGGTGGCGATGAATTGCACCCTGTCCGTGCAGCGACGCGAGACAAAGACGCTCGAGCACGATGTCTCGCCGATGCTTCTCGAGACTGTTAGCCGGATCGAAGCGACTTACGGCATGGCTTAAATCTTTCCCATCTTTATTGACCAACCTAGCAATGATACGTAATCAGGAAAAATTCGATCGCCTTCTGTCCGAGGTTCGGGAGTTCATATGGAATGAATGCATTCCCCGAGAACGCGAAATCGACGAAGCCAACGTCATTCCCGAGCCGCTCGTAGACCGTATGCGAGAGCTGGGTCTCTTCGGCCATAGCATTCCGGAAGAGTACGGCGGGGCTGGGCTGACGACCGAAGAACTCAGCCTCATCAATCTTGAGGTTTCTCAAGCCGCGCCTGTGATTCGCGCACGCTTTGGCGGCAATACAGGCATCGCCTCGGAGTCGTTGGTGGTCGACGGCACTGCCGAACAGAAACGCAAATATCTGCCCTCGCTCGCTTCCGGCGAGGTTACCGGCTGCTTCGCACTCACGGAGCCGGGTGCCGGCTCCGACGCTACCGCGCTGAAGACACGCGCAGTGAAGGAGGGTTCTCACTATATCTTGAACGGCGTCAAGTGCTTCATCACTAACGCGCCGCTCGCCAATCTATTCACTGTATTTGCTCGCACGGACGACCGAGAGCGCGGTGCCGAAGGCGTTACGGCATTCCTTATCGAACGTGGCACGGCTGGCTTAAGCACTGCGCCCGAATACAACAAGATGGGCCAGCATGGTTCGCCCGTAGGCGAAGTCATCCTGGAAAACTGCCGCGTGCCCGAAGAAAACATCGTGGGCCACATGGTTGGTAAAGGCTTTCGTACAGCCATGCGCGCACTCAATAAACAGCGGATCAACCTGGCGGGGCTGTGCATTGGACCAGCCATCAGACTAGTGCACGAAATGGTGCAGCAGGCCCAGCGACGCGAACAATTTGGCTCGCCCATCGCGGACTTTCAGTTAGTGCAGCAAATGATCGCTGATAGCAACGTTGAGCTTTACGCGGCCCGCGCCCTTCTTCTAGAGACGGCCCGCAAACGCGACGACGGCATCGATGTCACCATGGAAGCGTCCATGTGCAAGTACTTTGCGTCCGAAATGGCCGGCCGCGTTGCTGACCGTGCGGTGCAGTTGTTCGGTGGCAGCGGCTATGTTGCCGGCACGGTCGCAGAGCAGTTTTACCGTGACGTTCGTCTGTTCCGGTTGTACGAAGGCACGAGTCAAATCCACATCTTGAACATCGCCAAGCGCACGATCGCCCAACTGAGCAAGCCTGCAAATAGCTGAAACTTTGTACGCGGCTTTTGATGCCGCTCACCCGTAACACCACACTCATAAAAAGTTAGGAGACGAAGATGAAGACATCCGCCCCGCGCGCCCGCAAAGCCCTGTTAACAGGGCTGCTAGCACTCGCTCCGATGGCGCTCGCTGCCATTCCGAGCGCTGCCATGGCCGCCTACCCCGAGCGCCCGATCACCATCGTCGTGCCATTTTCGGCCGGCGGCGTGGTGGACCTGATCACCCGTAGCATCGGCGAAAAACTATCATCCAAATACGGCCAGTCGGTTGTGGTGGAAAACCGCACCGGCGCAGGTGGCGCCGTCGGTACTGATACGGTGGCCCGTGCCCAAGCCGACGGCTATACGCTGCTAAGCGTAAGCCCTAGCCATGCCGTAGCCCCAAGTCTGAACAAGTCGCTGAATTGGCATCCAGTTGAGAACTTTCGCGCCGTCGCGGGCTTCGGCAACGTCCCGAACGTGATTGTGGTCCACCCCGGTGTCCCGGTGAAGACCATGGAAGAGCTCATCGACCTGGCCAAGAAGAGTGACACACCTATTACTTACGGTACGGCAGGCAACGGCACATCCAACCATTTGTCCGGTGCTCTGCTCGAGTCGCTCGCCAAAATCGATCTTGAGCAGATTCCCTACCGCGGCCAAACCAATGCCGTAACCGACCTTCTGGGCGGACGTATCGATATGATGCCCTTGACCATCGCCCTGGCCAAACAATATATCGATTCGGGCAAACTGGTGCCGCTGGCCGTTACTACCAAGGCACGCGCGCGCTCGCTTCCCGACGTGCCAATCGTGGCTGAAGCCGCCAACCTGCCGGACTACGAGGTCGGCACCTGGTTCGGATTCGTCGCACCCAAAGGCACTCCCACGGATATCGTCGATCAGCTATCCAAGGACATCGCCGAGATCCTTAAGATGCCAGATGTCCAAACCACGCTCGCCGGCATCGGCCTAGAAGTGCAATACCGCACGCCCGGCGAGTTCGATTCGTTCATCGAAGACGAATACAACAAATGGTCTAAGGTCATGAAGGAAGCGGGGGTCGAGCCGCAATGACCGATCTTAGGTCTAGCCCCTTACGCTTGCCGCTCAGCGAGCGGCTCGGCATCCGCCACCCGATTTTTGGGTTTTCACACAGTCTCGACGTATGCGTGGAGATCGCCCGCGCGGGGGGCTTTCCGGTGATGGGGCTCTCCCGCGAAATGCCAGATGACATACCTCGAATTCTGGCAGAGTTGGATGACCGCATGGCGGGGATGCCGTATGGCATCGACCTCATGTTGCCGCCACACGTGCCGGAGGACGGCAATGTGGAAGCGCTGAAGGCCGAACTGCCAGATGACCATACTTCGTTCGTAAGCCGCTTACGTGAGCAATTTTCGATCGTACCGCCCAGCGCCCCTAGTTTTTTCACTGCCCACGTCCGCACTCGCAAGCTATTCGACGAACAAATAGAGACGGTGCTTGCATCTAAAGCCATGGGGGTGGCTACCGCCATTGGTCTGCGCGAAGACTTCATCCAGCGAGCTAAGGCCGCAGGCAAGGTAACCTTCTCGCTGATCGGCTCCACGCGCCAAGCGAATAAGGCCCTATCCATGGGGGTAGACGTGCTCGTCGCTCAGGGCTACGACGCGGGTGGACACACTGGTCCGGTCGGGACCATGTCGCTGGTGCCTCAGATACTCGAGATTGCGGGCGATGTTCCCGTTCTGGCCGC
>CAZMVM010000136.1:0-8771 GCA_964569785.1 uncultured Pigmentiphaga sp.
AATCTTAGGTTGATCTAACGCTTGAGCAATGTCCCGACTAAGTCGCTGCACCACTTCATCGGGCGTACCGGCAGGAGCAGCTACGCCCCACCACAACGAGAAATCCACCTTATCAATCCCTAATTCTTTCAAGGTAGGTATGTCGGGTAAGAACTGGCTTCTTCTATCGGATGCTGCTGCCAGCACTTTGAGGCGGCCGTCCTTAAGAAAGGCGTTGCTGCCGATGAGGACATCGAACATGAAGTCGAGACGTCCGCTGGCGAGGTCGATTAATGCGGGTCCTGCCCCTTTGTACGCTGCATGTTCAACGTCAATACCTGCGCTGGCGCCGAAAACCTCGCCCGCGAGATGGGTTTCGGTGCCTACGCCTGGCGACCCGTAGTTCAACGGTCGTATCTTGCCCGCCTCAATGAGTTGCTCGACGCTGCTGGCGCCCTTTTCGGCTGGTGCGAGCAAGAACACAGGGGCTGTCGCCACAATGGCCACAGGAACCAGGTCCTGATCGGCGTCGTAGTTCAGATTCTTATAGACGAACCGGTTCAGCGTGAACGCGCCCGCATGCGCAAGAAAGACCGTATTCCCATCTGGCTTGGCCGCTTTAATGGCATTCATAGCGACTTGTCCGCTTGCTCCCGGTTTGTTCTCGACGATGACCGTCTCATAGCCAGGCTGTGACGCCAGGCCCTGACTGAGAACCCGCGCAAGATTATCGGCAGCACCGCCAGGGGTGAAAGGAATAACGATGGTAAGGTTAGTGGGCTGCTGAGCGTGAACCTGGGGCAATACTGCAAACACTGCGACTGCAAGCACTGCGTTGGACAAGCGTTTCATGGTCTTCCTCCTGAAGGTGATGGCAATCCTTCGCCGTCCGATGACTGTCGTGGTCGCCGAGGTGCTGCGGTTTTACTTCTACAATTTTTCTTAACAGCGAGGTTAGGGCGAGCCTTCCATAGTGCACGTCCAGATCCCGCTACCCTCACGTTCTGCCTATGCACTGTTGCGTAGCACTTTGACTCACGGTTTTCTTCTGATCATGGTTGCAGCTTCAAGGCAATATATTCTTTAATGGCCGCTAGATACAAGTAAAACCGCGCTTCTTGTTCATGTCCAACTGCATAGCCTGAACATTCCGTCCAGGAACATGACAGCAGCAGGAGACACAAAGAAAGAGAAGCACGAATTCTGGGAGGAGTACATGTCAGGCGATGGCACACGTCTCAACCACCCGAGAACAAACCCGTCGTTGCGTAAGACCGACCCGGTCACCGATGCCCCGCCCAACGCCGATCAACCTCGCCATCATGCTCCCCCGCTAAACCTCGCCAGCAGGTTGTCCACGGAAGACCACGCGACACCGACATTCATGCAGCTGCCCGGCCCGGACCGCACCGTTCCGCGCTTACTACAGCTGTGCGCAGCATCCCGGGATACAACGCCCGTGTTGCGCATGGAGGGTCAAGAGTGGCGAGCCAGTGAGCTGATAGCCATTGCTGGGCGTCGAGCCGGCGCACTGCAAGCGGCGGGGTTACGCCGCGGCGATCGCCTCGCCCTGCTGTGCTCGAACCGCTTTGAATTGCTCGAGCTCGTGCTGGGGTGCAGTTGGCTGGGCGTCATTGCCGTTCCGATCAACACCGCATCGCGTGGGATGCAGCTACAGCATATTCTGGCCAATACAGGTGCCAAGATACTCGCACTTGAGTCCGACTTGATGTCAGCGTTAACCACGCTGGATTTAACCCAGTTGCCGCTTGAACGTCTCTGGCTCCTCGACACAACCCCGCCCGCGCACGACGTGGCCTTACCGACATCCCCCTTGCCACAACGCGACGCACCGATTCCACCGGCAAAGCTCGGCCCGGGCGACCCGTTCGTCATTTTGTACACCTCAGGAACCTCCGGCCCATCAAAGGGCGTCGTGTGCCCCCATGCGCAGTTCTACTGGTGGGGCGTACACACCGCGCGCAAGCTTGGCGTAAAAGAAGGTGACGTGTTGTACAACGCCATGCCCTTATTTCATACCAATGCGCTCAATACCGTATTTCAGGCGCTGGTGAGCGGCGCCACCGCACATATCGGAGAACGATTTTCAACCAGCCAGTTCTTTGATTCGCTTGCGGCCACTGGAGCCAGCGTCACTTATCTCTTAGGCGCCATGGTACCTATGCTCTTGGGACGCGAACCCAGCCCGGCCGAGAAGGCGCACCATGTGCGCATCGCCTTGGCTCCAGGGGTTCCCCCCGAGCTGCACCATGTGTTTTTCGAGCGTACTGGCATCCGGTTGCTGGACGGCTTCGGCTCCACTGAGACCAACTACGTTCTTGCACGCGGCATCAACGAACAACGCCTCGGTTGGATGGGCCAGGTTTCGGAAGGGTTTGAAGCCAAAGTCGTTGATGAGAATGACGAAGCTGTGCCCGACGGTGTTGCGGGCGAACTCGTTCTACGCGCCGATGAGCCCTACGCCTTCGCCCTGGGCTACTTCAATATGCCCGACAAAACCGTCGAAGCATGGCGCAACCTATGGTTCCACACGGGGGATCTCGTCGTCCGAGGCCCCGACGGTTATTTCCGTTTTGTCGACCGACTAAAGGACAGTATCCGACGCCGGGGTGAGAACATTTCGTCGTATGAGGTCGAGCAGGCGTTAATGAGCCACCCGGCAGTAAAAAGCGCCGCCGTGTACGCCGTGAAGTCGGAACTTGCCGAAGACGAGGTGATGGCGACGGTGGTGCTGCGAAGCGGCGTTACCCTGCCGCCCGAAGACCTATTGCGGTATTGCGAGCCTCGCTTGCCCTACTTCGCGCTTCCTCGCTTCATCGAATTTGCCGATACACTTCCCATCACCGAAAACGGCAAGATTCAAAAGTACAAATTGCGCGAACGCGGAATAAGCGATCAAACCTGGGACCGGGAAAAAGCAGGCTATAAGATACGAAGGAAATAGCGCAGCGTTGGCATTCACCGACGCGCTTTATTTCACACGCAGAGAAAATCGGCGCCATTGAAAGCGCCGCCGTGCTACGCGACGTGTATCAAAAGGCGTCGCTGGGTTCAGCAAAGCAGCGACGCCTCGAAGCGGTTGCCTAAACCTGGTTATGAACCTTGTTAATCAAGGAGCTCCATACCGGCTTTATCGACCACGCCTTTCATGTAGGCGATGTCATTTTGCATTTTTTCGGTAAAGCCCTCATTCAGCTTCACGTCGGTGTAGATACCATGCTCCATAAATCGCTGCTGCGTCTCGGGCGAGTCTCCCAATACCTTCTGAATGGCCTCTTCCACATTTTTCACAACATCGGCGGGCATTCCGGCAGGACCGAGCAGACCAAACCAGGCGGGTACGGCCATATCGGGATAGCCAAGTTCGGCCGCAGTGGGCACGTCAGGCAGCAAGGGCGTGCGCTCGGGCATGAGGACGGCTAAGGCGCGCAGTTTACCGGCCTTAATTTGCGGCGTCGCGTTAGCAATCGAGTCAAACATCATGTCCACGTGACCGCCCAGCAAATCGGTGGCGGCTGGTACTGCACCTTGATAGGGCACGTGCAACAGCTCGGCACCCGTGCGCTGCATGAAGACTTCGCCAGTCAGGTGCAAGATGGTACCGATACCCGACGAGGCGAATGTAATGGAGTTGGGCTTTTCTTTTGCCAGCTGAATGAGTTCGTCGAGCGTATTGACCGGCAAAGAGGGGTGCACGACCACAATGGCGGGGCCGTTGGCCAAAAAGGCAATGGGAGTGAAGTCTTTGATCGGGTCGTAGGGCAGCTGCTTACGTACGGCCGGGCCAATGGCGTGAGTCGATGCCGACGTTAGCAGCAAGGTGTACCCATCAGGCTTGGCACGCGCTACTGAAGCAGCGCCAATCGTGCCTCCTGCACCGGGCCGGTTGTCGACAATCACGCTCTGCTTCCAATGATTCGAAAGCAGGCTCGCTAGTTCCCGCGCTACGATGTCGACCGGTGAACCCGCGGGGAAGGGGTTGACCAAGGTAACCGTACGGGATGGGTACTGCTCCTGAGCGGAAACACCGCCCACGGCGAGGGCCAGGCTGATTCCCGCCAAGGCGAGGGAAAATTGTCTTCGGTTCATGTTCACTCCAATGGTTATAAGGCTGTTATTTGCACAACATGCAGCGGGGCGAAGCAAGCCAAGTCAACTGGCCGCTTCGTACATTTAACTGACTATTCGTCTAATAGAATTTTTCCACCGCGCGTAAGCGTTTGACCGTCAACACTGATTTCGGGAAACTCAATCACACCCTCGAGACGGATCTTGGCATGGCACGTTCCCCCCAATACCACCGTGTCACCTACCCCAATGTGCGACGTCGCGTACTTCTTTTTATCGGTGCGCATGGAGCCGGTGGGCGTAACATTCTTATTGAGTCCGATAGAAATTTCCGCAGGACAGTTATAGCTAAGGGGGTCGTTCTGCGCTGCGAGGATTTCGCGCCATTTGTCGGCCTGTTTCCCCCCTTCGATTTTAGTCACGTAGCCATCTTTCACTGTAAGGATGATGGGGTCGGTAAGCCGGCCCACGGAATGTGCCGTCAAATCGAACACAATCGTGCCATTGCCTGTTCCCTCCAGCGGGCAGACGTGCGCCTCACCGTCGGGGAAAGCACAGCCGCCCCCACCCCCAGGACGCAACGACAGAGGCAAACCCGCGACCGAGCGCCCAACGCGACCTTCGATGGAAGCAGTGAGGTCGGTACCGTTCGGGCAGGTTACGCGCGCCATTTTGCCTTCGGTAAACACCTTGGCAATCTTCAAGCCCAGCTCGTTCATCGCGTGGTAATCAACCCATGCCGGCCCGCCCTTGACCAGCATGTCGGGCGTGAGCTCTTCCATAAGAATAAAGCGCTTGCCGGCCTGAACCAACTCTTCGGTGATCGGTGCATGGGCCATGGCGGTACTGGTTAGGTACACGCACAGGTCGGTGCTGGGGTCGAGTGCGGCGCCGCAAATCGGGCGATTCGGGTCGGCGGCGTGACGCTCGCGGGGAGACATCATGGCGATGCTGACTTCCATGTCGAGCGCTTCTCCGGCCGCGCGCATCCCCTGCCAAAGGGAAGGGTCCATAGCGGTGTCGGTAATAACCAGGACTTTCGCACCTGCCTGAGCGTTCAGCTTCAAAGGCGTTTGCAGAGCGATACTGATGTCTTCTAAGCTAGGGGTCATGATTGTTCCTGGATAAAAGGGTAGCTAGGTTGACTGCGCGGCTTGTACCCGGTCACGAAACTTGAAATACTCTTGCCGAGACATAGGCGCACCTATGTGCATGCCGCTATCTACGATGAAATGCGTACCAGTACAGGCACTGGAAAGGTCAGAACAAAAGAACAATACCGAGCGAGCGATCTCTTCAGGTTCTACCCAACGACCCAAAGGCAATTCTTCCGCTACTGCATCGATACGATCTTGCGTCATTTTGGCCTTGATTTGTCCGGTTAATGTAGGGCCAGGCAAGACTGCGTTGACACGAATGCCGTCGCTAGCTAGCTCAAATGCCGAATGACGCGTCAGGCCCAGCACACCCGATTTAGCGGCGGTGTAGCTGATGCCATTGTTCATGGACATAGTGATGGAGGCGAGCGAAGCGACGGTTACTATGGCACCGCCTCCTCGCGCTCTCATGAAGGGGGCCACCGCCTTAATAAAGTTAAAAGGCCCGGTCAGATTAAGGTCAAGCACGGCATGCCAATCATCGGCACTTAACGTGTTGATCGTTTGCGGCGTACCACCGCCGGCTACATTGACGAGAATATCGATACTGCCCAACCGGTTGGCAAGGTCGGATACTGCGGTCGCTACATCACCCGTGTTCCGGACGTCGCACACCATGCTTTCAAACTGCAGCCCTTTATGCCGACTATCGTCCTTGAGTTGATTAACGAGCTCGTCGAGCAATTGCTGGTTTAAATCCACCAGCGCCAAGTGAGTGCCGGCTTCCGCCAGACAACGAGCGACTGCTGATCCGATGCCGCCCGCTGCACCTGTAACCAGCGCAACTTTATTTCTGAGATTAATGGGAATACTCATGCTGTCGGCTCCAATGAGGGCAAGCCTGCCTGCTGATCGAAATACTTGATGATCTCGGTGTAATCGACGTCGCCACCCAATTGTTCGATAGCGGCGTTCCACCGTTGACGAGCCGCCGAGGCCATGGTGGCTAACACCTCGTATGTATCTGCTTGCTCGATGACGAGATCGCGATCCTTGACCATCAAGCCGGCAGGACCACCGAAATCGTACGTTCCAGTAAGAATGTGATTAGGAATCTTCAGCGACGTCGCATTGTTGCGGCCCGACCCCGCGTTAATCGCGTCGAACATTTGCCGCAATGGCAAGCCGGCCTTCCGTCCCAAAATAAGTGCCTCGCAAGCGGCGATCATTCCCGCAGCTGAAATAGCGTTATTGGCAAGCTTGCATAATTGCGCCAGACCAACTTCTTCGCCCAAGTAAAAAATCTGCTCGGAGATCTTCTCCAGCACCGGCCTCACGACTTGAAGCGCGGAAGACGGCGCCGCACACATCAGCGCGAGTGTTCCTGCACGTGCCGCTTGGGCACCACCACTTACCGGGCAATCGATGAGCTGCATTCCGACCGATTGCAGCTGCTGGGCCAACTCCACGATCGAATTAGGCCCCAGAGTAGAGCACTCGATCACAAAGCGAAGGCGTCCGGGCGCTGACTTCAAAGCGGTACGGCACGCAGTCTGGGCAGCCTGCGAGGGCAAGCAAAGAAACGCAACGTCGCACTGCTGGGTCAACGAGGGAATGCTGTCGACCGCTATACCCCCGTCCTGCGCAAAGCGACGTCGGGCATCGGCATTGATGTCGAACGCTGTAACAGGCACTCCTTGATGCAGCAGACGACGCGCAATGCCCCCGCCCATGTGGCCTATACCTATGAACCCGACTCTTAAACCTACATCTTCCATAGTTTCGTTCTCACAATCCTTCACGCACACGGGCGACGCAATAGAGGGGCCACAAGCGGATCGGCGCCAATACGGGTTAACAGCGCAGTCCACCTCGACGCGAATGTCATCCGACTTTTCGATATAATTCCGTTTAACGGAATAGCTTTTCGTTTAAAGGAATACACTGGAGAGTAGCTAAAACAAACGAGGGCCGTCAAGCCGAAATGCCTTACTTGGAGGATTAAGTTTTTCTGTGCAGCGTAGGGGCAAGCCGCCTCTGAACCTCCTGTGCGAATGGCAAAGATGAGAACTGTGCGCGGCGTGAGGTTGGTGGGGATTGCGCGCCGTTGAAAGCCATGCCTGGGCGGCAGCAGGGAACGCAGCACGCACCAACCGCGCGCCTATAATTGATCGCCCCGGTATTGCCGGCAGCGCCGTGTGTCGCAAGATCGCATGAAGAAGCACGATCCAGCGTCTTTCGGCCCACATTTCCAACGGGTTCCGAAAGAGCCGTCGCCTACCGCGAAGTGTCTATGCTTCCGTTGAGGTCACTTCAACTAGGGTCGGGATGGCAATCCAATTGATCGCAAGAGGTTGAGAGGTATCTATGAACAACCGACCCACTTCCTCGGGTACGGTCGCGCGCGTCGCCAAGTTGTTGAGCGTTCTAGCCGAGGCGGATGGTCCCGCGTCGCTAAGCGACATTGCGAACCGCATGTCGTTGCCCGCATCCACCACACACCGCTTACTTAACCTGCTGGTTGCGCAAGGCTTTGTGGAGCAGGATGCATCCACAAAGAACTATCGCGTCGGTTTAGAGTTATTTCGGATCGGCTCATTGGTAGCATCGAAAATGGAGCTTCCAGAAATTGCCGAAAAGTTTATGCGCGAGGTGGTGGATTCTTGCGACGAAACCTGCATGCTGTCGCTTCGAGAAGCCAAGTCGCACAGCTTTACAATTGCCAAGGTGATCTACGGCAGCCACCCTCTTCGATACGACGTAAAACTTTTCGAGCGCTCTTCGCTGGTGTGGGGTGCTCCGGGCCGCGGTATTCTGGCATTCTTACCCGAAGAAGACATAGAAGCCGCTCTAGCTGCTGAAGCCGCGCGACCCCAGCATATTCCCGGGCGGGAAATTTCCTCTGTACGCGCAGATCTCGCAGAAACGCGACGGCGCGGATATGCCTTCACGCACGGACAAAACGTGCCGGGGGCAGTTGGAATCTCGGCACCCATCGCGAATGCCGATGGAGTGATCGGAGCACTCTGCGTGACGATGCCCGAGTCACGATTCACCAACGATCTCCATGAGAAAGTAGCGAAGGTAGTGACCACGCAGGCGAGTCGACTGAGCTCAATGTTGGGGAGGTGAAGGGGCGAGTCTGGGAGCGTGACGCTCACAACTTAAACAGTCACGTGAGGCTTTCGTCAGGCCGCCTGTCCAAATAACTCGTAACACCCGGGTTTTCTCAGCCCCGTACCGTTCCGAAGCCACGACGCCGACCTCCGGCAGTTGCCCACCCATTAGCAGAGCGTACGCATCTGGCGCTTGATTAAATACAAGGCATCACCGAAGGCTTCCACACTCAAATGGAAATGCTCTCGCGCCCTGCGTTTTGGGTTTAGAAACTTTGAGAATTACCGCTCACCAGTCTTGGTTCAATGCGGTTGGAGCGGTGTGGTTAACCGCGTTTGATAAGTGCCGCCCCCGTTGATGGGGTAGAGCCCTTGCGAGTCTTGGCTCAGTGTCGTTGGGGCGGTGTGATTAACTGCGTTTGATTAGTGTCGATCCCTCGTTTTTGGGGCAGAGCCGGGCCGGGAGAGCCTTATCAATCAACGCTTAAAG
>CAZMVM010000137.1:0-8721 GCA_964569785.1 uncultured Pigmentiphaga sp.
GTTCATCGGCTACATGCTGGGCGCAGTCCCAGGACTCGTTCTAGGGCTGATTCTGGGGCTATCCGCACCCATTCGCCGGATTCTTGGCCCCGTGTTCGCTGCCCTGTACCCAGTACCCAAAATTGCGATCCTGCCGCTCATCTTGTTAATTTTCGGGCCTGGTGACGCGTCGAAGTACGTGATTATTGCAATCGGCGTATTCTTCCTGATGCTATACAACACGCTAGGCGGCGTGGTGCAAACCCCACAGATTTACCTCGATGTCGCCAAGAATGCACGGGCCTCGCGCTTTCAAACCTTTGTGCGTATTGCGCTGCCTTCCGCGTTGCCCAACATATTTACGGGGCTGCGCTTGGCGGCGGGCTCGTCCTACATCATTATCGCGGCAGCCGAATTCCTGGGCGCCCGTAGCGGAGTGGGCTTTTTCATTTGGGCCTCGTGGCAAACCTTTGCCGTTTCTCGCATGTTCGTGGGCATCGTAGTGATCTCCGCCATGGGCTACTTCACCATCCTCGCCCTTGAGCTCCTTGAACGGAAGCTTGTACCGTGGGCACGCCAGTGATAAGCGAGCCACGCGGCATCCTGAAGGCTAACCGTCTCCCGCCCTCGCATTAGCGGGAGCCTCCCACTGCCAAATTCCAGAGTTTGAGCATCACGTGTCTTCATTGACTGCTATTACACTCCGTACCGCAGCCAGCCAACTTGGCGCCGCCCTTGGCGATTCCGCCGCAGCGCACCTTGCTGCGCAGGCGCTGCTAGAAGCGGACATACTCGGCATGCCACGCTTCGGACTTGATATGCTCAATGAGTACGAAGCGCCGGAATTACCCACCGCCATCGAGACCGCTCCGCTAGCGCAACCCTTACAAACTTTCGATTGCGCAACGTATTACAGCCCGGTGGCCATCGCTGCTGCCACGCTGGCCCTGAGCGCACGGGCAAAACATCATGGTTTTGCTGCGACTTTTCTCACGAACATCCGCGGCTTCGGCCGCTTGGCACCGTTTGTGCGCCGACTGGCCGACGCTGGTCTTGTCGCAATGGCAGGCACTGAAGGAGGGCCCGTCGTGGCGCCCGTGGGCGGCACCCGTCCTGTCATCAACACCAACCCATTCGCATTCGCCATGGGACAAGGTGACGACCAAGTCGTCATCGACATCGCCACCTCTGCCTTAACCTTGGCAGAGTTACGCGAAGCTCGCGCGCGTAATGCGTTGCTGCCTCCGCACGTCGCGCTTGATGCACACGGCCAACCCACGCGTTCCGCTGAGGCTGCAGTGGCCCTGCTGCCCCGTGACGGGCGCATTGGTTCTTTGCTTGGTCTGGTGATCGAGCTCCTGGCAGGAGTGGTCAGCGGCGGGCGGCACGGTACGGCCGGCCGCGGGTTCTTTATGCTCGCTCTCGATCCGGCAGCCGTGAATCCTGATACTTGGGAAGCTAAACTGGCCGAATTGCGGCAAGACTGGCTGCAAGCGGGGGGGCACTGGCCCAAGGGCCGACCCCTTGCAGAGGATTCGCCATTGTCTGCCGAAGTCGCGCAGCGATTGCGCGACCGGCTTGCCACAATAGTGCCGCAGTCTTCGATACCTTGAGACACCGCATGAAACGACTCATATTGCCTGGCTGGCATGGTTCAGAACCGGATCATTGGCAACGACTGTGGCAACACAAAGATCCTGATGCTCTGGTTGTCGAGCAGGACAACTGGGATCACCCAGAGCTCGAGGCGTGGTTACAGCGTCTGCATGAAGCGATTCAAGCGCATCCCGACTCGCTACTTGTTGCGCACAGTCTTGGCGTTATTCTTGTATCGCATTATGCAGCGCGCCATCCGCAAGCCCGTATCGCGGGGGCGTTGTTAGTAGCGCCGGGGGACGCCGACCTGCACGCTCCCACGAATCCTCCCATCGCCAGCTTTGCACCCGTTCCTCGCCAACGCCTCCCGTTTCCGTCCACGATGGTCTTGAGTCGCAACGACCCTCACATGGACTTCGCGCGCGGGGTCGAGCTTGCGCAAGCGTGGGGTTCGCGCATTATCGACCTGGGCAACGCAGGACACATCAATGTTGACAGTGGCTTTGGGCCATGGCCCAAGGGCTTCGAGCTGGCTCACCAACTAGAAGATTCGATTCGAAATAAGGAGTAATCGCCATGACCACTTCCGGTACCCTCCATCCTGATGATTTGCAAGCGATGCGCGATTGGTTTCAGAAGCTGAACGAATGCGTCAATGCCCTCGATTTCGCGGCTGGTAGAAAACTTATCACGGACGACTTTGTGGCGTTCGGCACCTTTGCAGACTTTCTCGTCGGCGGCGACGAAGCGGAGCATAAACAGTGGCGCAACGTATGGCCAACCATTGAGAACTTCCGCATCCGCCTTGACGAAGTACGGGGATTCACCTCGCCCGACCGACTTTTTGGCGTCGGTATCACGTTCTTCGACTCAACCGGTTACCTCGACGACGGCAGCGCATTCGACCGCACGGGGCGCGTCACACTCACCTTTGTACGCAAACAGGTGGGCGAACCCTGGCTGGCCAACCATAGCCATATGTCGCTAGTACGCGGCACCCCGGCCACATCACATCGTCGGGCTTGAGACAATTGGCTGGAATCGAGGCTCACGCTATGGACTACGCCCTTCCCTACCCTTCGGCAAGGTCGCCGGTACTCGGCGACAACATGGTGGCCACCTCACAGCCACTTGCTGCTCAAGCGGGCTTGAGCATGTTAGAGCGCGGCGGCAATGCCATTGACGCGGCTATTGCTGCCGCTATGGCTCTCACCGTGGTCGAACCTACCGGTTGCGGCATCGGCAGTGACGCATTCTGCATTCTGTGGGATGGCGAGCAACTTCATGGGTTGAACGCGTCGGGTCGCGCGCCCGCTGCCTGGACACTGGCTCGCTTTGCGAACGCGGCAACCATGCCCATGACAGGCTGGAACAGCGTAACCGTACCGGGGGCTGTGTCGGCCTGGATCGAGCTGTGGCGCCGGTTTGGTTCGCTGCCTTTAGATGTGATTGCGGAGCCTGCAATTCGCTACGCTCAAGGAGGCTTTCCCGTCAGCCCCATCATCGCTGTGCTTTGGAAAAGCGGCGCGCAACGGCTGGGCAAGCAGCCCGGTTTTGCCGAGGCATTCATGCATGGGGGCCGCGCACCCGCGGCCGGTGAACGTTATCGGCTTCCTGATCATGCATGCACCTTGGAAGAAATTGTGCTCACCGAAGGCGCGAGCTTCTATCAAGGAGCGCTGGCGGAACGCATGGTTGCGCATAGCGCAGCCAATGGCGGGCTCCTCAGTCTTGAAGACTTGGCCAATCACAGGCCAGATTGGGTGGGCACTGTTGCGCAAAAATTCGGCGATGCCTTCGTACACGAGATCCCGCCCAATGGGCAAGGAATCGCCACACTCATCGCGCTGGCCATTCTGGATCATTTGGGCATTGGCGAGCATGCCGTGGACTCCATTGAAACGCTACACTTGCAGATCGAGGCCACAAAGCTCGCATTGGCAGACATCGCCGCTCACGTTGCCGACCCCGACACGATGCGGGTTGCCGAGGCTGACCTGCTGGACCCCGCCTACATCCAGGAGCGTGCGGCTCTGGTCGATCGCCACACTGCGGGCGATCCAGGGCATGGTGCTCCGCGTCCCGGAGGAACGGTCTATCTGGCCACAGCGGATGCGCACGGTCGCATGGTGTCCTTTATTCAATCGAACTTCATGGGTTTTGGCTCGGGCGTTGTGGTTCCGGGCACCGGCATTAGCCTACAGAATCGAGGCTGGGGCTTTAGCCTGGATGCTGCACACCCCAACGTCGTCGCCCCGCGCAAGCGCCCCTTCCATACCATCATCCCCGGGTTCGCCACCGATAACCGGGGCGAACCTCTGATGGCCTTCGGCGTCATGGGCGGGCCGATGCAAGCGCAAGGCCATATACAAATGGCGGTGCGCATCTTGCGCTACGGTCAAAACCCGCAAGCGGCCGCGGATGCCCCACGGTGGCGCGTGGTGGAAGGCAGAAAAGTCGCGGTCGAATCCACGTTCGACCCCCAGCTTGTACAGGGCCTGCGCGAACGCGGACACGATGTTATCGTGGAAACACCTGACGCCGTCTTCGGCTTTGGTGGAGCCCAAACGGTTTTCAAGACTGACGCCGGCTACGTGGGAGGCTCCGATCCCCGCAAAGACGGCCACGCCGTCGCGTTCTAGTGAAATCTATGGCACAGCTTAGCGTTACACCGTCGGACGCACTGGTGGATGTCCCGCGTCAAATCGTGATTACCGGGCTCCAGCCCGACGAACTCGTCACCATAACAGCCACCACGCAACGCGCGGGTGGTGTGGTGTGGGAAAGTCAAGCAACTTTCATGGCCGACTTATCAGGCCGTGTCGATCTCTGTCAGCATGCGCCCGTCGGCGGCGATTATGCCCAGATCGACCCCATGGGGTTGCTGTGGTCTCAAGAACCCAAGGGCTCTGACACCCAGAACTTTATGGTTGACGATGTGATGCAGGCGCTCGACACACAAATCGTCGCCACGACGGCCTCGGGGGAGACCACGCTGCAAGCCACATTGACGCAACGTTTCGCTGCGCCCGGCGTCACACGCAGCGATGTTCGTGAAGCAGGCCTTGTAGGCACATTGTTCACGCCCCCCGGCAACGGCCCCCACCCCGTGGTGATCATACTTAATGGCTCCACTGGGGGGATCAACGAACCCCGCGGGGCGCTCTATGCATCACATGGTTACCAGGCGTTAGCTCTAGGATATTTCAAAGCACCCGGGCTTTCACCCTACATTACTGAAACCCCGCTCGAGTACTTCTTACAGGCGTTTCGTTGGGCAAGAGACACCCTGAAGCCCGCCGATGGCTTTATGGCGCTTACCGGGCAATCACGGGGCGGCGAGCTCACCCTGCTTCTGGGCAGTCTATTCCCAGACGAAGTGACGGCGCTCATTCCGTATGTTCCCGGAGCAATGGTACATGGCGCCCAAGGTGCAGGCGACCCTGCTCGAGGCGGCTGGTCGGGCACAACGTGGCTGCTTGATGGAAAACCGCTGCCTCATCTGTGGCAGAACAACCGCGCAGTGCATTGGCATCCATGGCATGGTGACGCGCCGCCCAACCGTCACCACAACGTCTTCTTCGAAGGACTTAAAGATCGCGAAACGGCAGCACGAGCGCGAATTCCAGTGGAAAACATCAAGGTGCCGGTACTGCTGATATCAGGCCGCGACGACCGTGCGTGGCCCTCCAGCCTTTATTCGCGCATGGTGGTCTCCACCTTGACTCGGTCGGGGAAAGGCGACCTGGCCCGGCACCTCGACTTTGACAACGCTGGCCATTCCATCAACTTCCCCTACCTGCCCACCACTCAAATCGTGCGTGTACATCCGGTCTCCAAGGTTCCATTTACCAGCGGCGGCACGCCCGCGGGCAACGCTTATGCAGACCGGCACTCGTGGCAGGGAGTGTTGAGTTTTCTAAGCGAGATTCGTCAGCGCCCAACCCGGTAACCGCGGGTGGCAGATGTGCTCGGCTCGATGCACCCATGCATCGAGCTCCCTACTTTTTGCGAGCACTTGAATTGCACTCCAATCCGCGCCGAACCGTGTGCATGTAATCGTGCCGCAGTGTGGGGATCAGCGACGGCATGCCCTCCTCACCTTCGCAGATTATGGAGGCCAACGTGTCGCTACTTGCACACGCGGTAGAACAGTGACGTTATTGACGCCTGGCTTGTTCGTACACTGGCATCAAGCGCTCAGCCTTTTGTCGAATATCTTCGATGCGACTCGCTGGGGAGGGGTGCGTCGAAAGGATTTCCAGGGGTGCTGCCCCGCCTGCGGAAGCCATTTTCTGCCATAGCGTGACTGCGGCTCGGGGGTCATAACCAGCACGGGCGGCCAGCTCCAATCCAATAGCGTCCGCTTCCGCCTCGAAGGATCTGCTATTTGGCAAGGTAAACATAACCTCGGTCAGGGTCGCGCCCAGATTCGTCGTGGCTTTATTTCCTGTCGCCGCGGCCAACACCGAAAGTCCCAGCTCGGCAGCTAGTTGCTGGGACATTTTCTCCCGCGTGTGTTCACGTAAGGCATGGGCGATTTCGTGGCCGATGACCGCCGCCAACTCGGCATCGGTTGGTTGAATGGTATCGAGTAAACCTGTGTACACCGCGATCCGGCCACCTGGCATACACCACGCATTCACATCATCGTTGTCAATGACGTTGACTTGCCAGTTCCAGCCGGCAGCATCAGGCCTGAAAGCGCCTACCTGCGCAATCAACCGTTGGGCTACTCCGCGCACCCGTTGAACCGCTGCGGCATCGTTATTAAGCTGCCCCGCACGCTGGGCCTCATCCAGCGTTTGAGCATACATTTGCGCCGACGCTTGTTCCACCTCGGCAGGAGAAATCAAGCTGCTGATATACTGCGTCCGCTGTACACCAACCGCCCCGCTTCCGGTGGTTTGCACTGGGGTACAGGCAACCAACGAGAGGGTCAGGACAGACCCGGCCAACGCACGGGAGATCGACCAGGCTCTTCTTCTCATTCCAATCTCCTTAATCTATTCTACGTAGGAAGGAGCCGCCAGCGTCCGGGCACTTCCTGAAGAAGCAACTCGGCTCCCCGTCGTGCATCAGATGCGTTTGATACCACCATACTGCAGCTTGCTGACTACAAGCGAAGCCGCAGGAGGTCGGGTGCGGAGCCCCCGACCTCGTTCACGAAGCTGTTAGCTGGGCTACACGAGGGGAGCCGTCTGCCCCGCATCACCGACCCGCGCTCGATGACGCAGCGCATGATCCATGAGCACTAAAGCCAATAAGGCTTCTGCAATAGGCGTAGCGCGTATGCCAACGCAGGGATCATGCCGACCATGCGTTTCCACCATTACTGGGTCACCCGCTCGGTTGATCGACTTGCGCGGAATTCGAATACTTGAGGTGGGTTTGATCGTTAGGGTAACGGTTATCGGTTGACCACTGGAGATACCGCCGAGCACACCGCCCGAGTGATTGGTCGAAAACCCCTTGGGCGTGATCTCGTCCCCGTGTTCGCTCCCGCGCTGGGCAGCTGCCGCAACACCCGCACCGATTTCGACCGCCTTTACAGCATTCAGGCCCATCATGGCATGTGCGATGTCTGCATCGAGCCGATCGTACAAAGGCTCTCCCCACCCAGGTGGAACGTGCTCCGCAGTGACGAATATCTTGGCACCCACTGAATCCCCGGACTTGCGCAACGCGTCCATGTAACTCTCGAGTTGTTGCACGATGCTGGCGTTGGGTGCAAAGAACGGGTTATTCGGCACCTCGTCCCAACTTTCGAACGGAATTTCGACCTCTCCCAATTGGGACATGTAACCCCGCACCACGACGCCGTAAGTTACCTGCAACCACTTGCGAGCAATGGCGCCAGCGGCCACGGTCGGCGCGGTCAGGCGAGCGGACGATCGACCGCCACCACGCGGATCCCGCAACCCATACTTTTTCCAATAGGTGTAATCGGCATGCCCAGGACGGAACGTGTCTTCGATATTGCTGTAGTCTTTGCTACGAGCGTCAACGTTGCGAATCACCAAAGCGATGGGCGTACCTGTCGTCACGCCTTGATAAACGCCTGATAGGATCTCCACCGTATCGGGCTCGCGTCGTTGAGTGACGTGCCGAGACGTCCCAGGCCGTCGACGATCTAACTCGCGCTGAATATCGGCGACGTCCAGCGGGAGCCCGGGCGGGCAACCATCAACCACGCAACCGATTGCCGGCCCATGTGATTCGCCGAAGTTGGTAACACGAAAAAGAGTGCCAAGAGTGCTGCCCGACATGGCTTATATCCGGGGAAACCGGTGAAATCAACAAACCGTGATTATCGCATTCCTGCGCACGCCGTGAGATGCGGAGAATCAGGTACAACGCGCACCAGTCTGAGTACCGGCAAGTCAGCTCGGCGCAACGTTTGCCTATCTAGGTCATCATCGTGCCGATATTGGCGTGCAGCCACCTAACGCCGACGATGCTTCTTTCGAGCAAACGCGGTATCGGTCCGGATGCTTGTTGATGATATTGGCGGGGTTATTGGCGGGTCGAAAACAGTACCGTTGACGGGGTTACCGGTGCGTTGCGCGTGCCGGCTAGCGTGCACCACTGTATCTTGCGTATCGTTAATGGTTAATGTCTATGAAGTCGCTTCAGGCGATCTCTCCTGCCCGGAAAAGTCGGCAAGCGTGTCCTTGGGAAAGAAGGGCAGGAAGGCGCATGCCACCAACAAACTAAGAAATTCGCCTGTGCGCTGATACCCGCGCGGGTGCATCAAAAGCGACCAACAAAAAAGCCGCCTTCACAAGCGGCGGCTTGACGTTCTGACTGCTTCAAAAAGATTTTGGTGGCGCATCAGGGACTCGAACCCCGGACCTGCGGATTATGATTCCGTCGCTCTAACCAACTGAGCTAATGCGCCATTTCGCGAAAGAACCGAACTATAACAGACAAAATTTTGCGGCGCAAGCGGAAAAAAAGTTCGGCTCCAATCCCACGACGCCAGTCGGGCTTATGCAACGCCTAGCGGGGGCCTGCGATACAGTGAACGAGACTTATTATCAGAGGTAACCCGCAATGGCTTATCCCGCGTTTTTTGACGACGTTCCAACCATCACGCTGCAGGATCCGCTTTCCCGGCTGCTGGGGGCCGCCGACGGCGGTTTG
>CAZMVM010000138.1:0-8706 GCA_964569785.1 uncultured Pigmentiphaga sp.
CCGATGCCATGGCCGCGGCTGCGGGCCTGGATGTTCTCGAAATACCTTATCAGGGCGGTAATCCTGCGGTGAGCGCCCTGCTGGGGGGTCACGTCGATCTCGCAGTTGCAACACCCGGGCTCGTCATGCCCCATGTCAACGCGGGCAAGCTCATTCCCCTCGCCGTGACCAGCGAAAAGCGCTTTTCACCGACGCCGGACGTTCCGACCCTCGTTGAGAACGGCGTTGATGTGTCAGTTGTTTCCCGCTACGGCTTCTACATGCCAAAAGGAACGCCCGAAGAGATCGTCAGGAAATTTGCTGACGCCGTTGCCTACGCAATTGAAGAGCCCGGCTATGTCGACCTGATGGAGAGCCAGTACAACGAAGTGGAATTCCTTGATCCATCCGCGTACAAGCAAGCGGTTGCAGAGGAAGACGCCTACTTCACGAAGATCATGAGCGAGATGAACCTTCCCATTAAGAACTGAGGAACCGGCAGCCAAATCAAGTAAGGCTACCATCGAAACGCTCTATTTGAGCAGCAGGCTGCGCATGCAGCCTGCGCGGGAGCGGTCATATTAAATACATTACCGCGCCTCGGGCACGCGCCGTGTTTTAAGAAACTCTTCGAGCGTTTCACCGCGCATCGCGGCATAGACCTCCAAGTTGCTGAGCTTGACCACCCGCGCGAGTTTCTCCAGCACGAAAAAGCTCACGCCGTATCGGATCAGACCAATCCAATCCTGACGACGCAATAAATCACGCTCCTCCTCGGTAAGCCCCGCCTCCTCCATGAGCTGCTCGGAGTCGGCAGTGAAACGCTGTCGCCATTCCGGGTCAGTGAAACGCCACAAAAAGCGATTCACCCGGTACGCCCGATAACTTGCACGAAGATCAAAAGGGTAAGTGCCTTCCAGATCTTCGGCTCCGGCAAGCTGCGGGTTCGAATATCGAGTCATGGTGTCTCCGCAAACAGTGCGACAGTCATGGCCGTGGTGGTGGCAAGGTAGTAATTCAGGTGCAAGCGCTCAAGCTTTGGGCCCATGGCACCTCGCATGGCAAGCCACATAATTTGTTCGACGCTTTCTGCACCCCCCAACCGCATGAAGTCGGCATGACTCATTTGAGCAAGCGTTTCTGGCTCCTGTTGAAGCAGGCGCAGGAACTCGTGATCCCATTCCTCGTTATTGAAGCCGGTGCGTTCACCGTGCACCTGATGCGAAAGCCCACCCGTACCGACAATGGCGATGCGACGGTTACCTGAGAAATTGTCTATCGCGCGGCGAACCGCCTTGCCTAGCTTCCAGCAGCGGGCTGCTGTAGGTAATGGAAACTGCAGCACATTAACGGCAATCGGAACAACGCGCCCGGGCCAGTCGGGTACATGAGGCCAGAGCAATGGCAGAGGAGAAGCGCACCCATGATCAAGCGGGCGATCTTGAAAGGTTGCGATGTCAAACTCGTCGTTAACAAGCGACTCCGCAATATGAATTTGTAGATCGAGGTCACCCCGAATCGGCGGCAAAGGACGATGCCCCGCCCCTTCATCAGCGATATTGAAGTGCTCTCCAATACCGACAGCGAACGTGGGATACAAATCAAAGAAAAAACTGGAAGCGTGGTCGTTGTAGAAAATGATCAACGTGTCTACTTGGTGCGTTTCCAGCCAGCGCGCCACCGGCTTGTAGCCGTCAAATAACGGCTTCCAGGCCGGATCTTCCTGTTTTCCCTGATCGTACGCCACGCCGATGGTGGGCACATGCGATGTGCCAATGCTCCCGATGACCTGTGCCATGCTCTAACCCGATGCAGTTCGTTAAAATTCGTGCTTGCTACCATCTGAATTCTGATAGTTGTCCTCGCAGGAGCAACGTCTCCTCCCGGGCTTTCTAGTGTATAGAAATATTATGCGGCCGCCGAGCCTCCGCACAGGACGCTGTTTTAATTCTGCTGGGGTGGGCGAGCACGCTATAAAGAGAACGACTTATGTGCACCGCCTTCGAAGCGCGGGATGCTAGGTAAACAAGCCGCAGCGGGATATTTTTCGCCGAGCCAAACAATGAAGCATCGCTGTGTATTAAGCTAGCTCAACGAAAAGAGCAGGTGAAAAACGAAAAAAGCACGGTGAGAACCGTGCTTTTAACTACCTATTTATTAGTATTTATTAATACAACGCTTCTAAAGCTGCCTGGTCGGGGCGAGAGGATTCGAACCTCCGACTCCTGCGTCCCGAACGCAGTACTCTACCAGGCTGAGCTACGCCCCGACTACCCCAAGCCAACGGCATCCCCAAAAGGCTGCAGATTAACTTGGATAAGAAAAAGATTTTATCAGATTTCGTGCATACCAGTAAAGCGCGCCGTCACGGGCAGATGCGATGCGCTGAGCGTGCCCGCATACCGCAACACGCTTCTCGGGAACCGTCGTCAGAGCAGGCTGGCAGGGCTTGCCAGCCTGCTACTCCCAGCCCCGTTGCACAAGGTCGTACCAGCCTTTCTTCGGTGCGCGTCATGCCATCAGCTGGGGAAACGCTGACGCTTTACTCCGCCCGCGCGACGGACCGGCGACCACAGTACCAGAGCACACGCTGGATGCGGGCGCGGGAGTTCGGCCAAACTAGTGGTGATAGCCCCCGGAGCGCTCTTCCTTGCCCGGTACCGAGACTGGATGCTCAGAAAAATAGTCGAGCGCTCGACGCATGTCGTCGAGCAGCAGCGAGGCGAGGTCTCGGCTCACCCCATGCCGCACCAGAATGCGCTGGATGACGAGATCCTCACGATTGGCGGGCATGGAGTACGCCGGCACTTGCCACCCGCGGCTGCGGAGCCGATCGGCAAGGTCGTATAGATTCGCGCCAATATCGGCCCCTTCCTTGAGGGCCCACGCCACGGCCGGAATGCCTTGTTTGCTATCGCCATCGAACAGAACCTTGAAAGGTCCCATCTTGCCAATCTCTTCAGCAAGATACTGTGCGGTGGCATAGCACGCGTCGTGCACCTTGGCGTAGCCTTCGCGCCCCAGGCGGAGGAAGTTGTAGTACTGCGCAATGATCTGCCCGCCTGGACGCGAAAAGTTCAGCGCGAACGTGGGCATGTTGCCACCCAGATAGTTCACATTAAAGACAAGCTCTTCGGGCAGGTCAGCGGCTTCGCGCCAAACCACCCAGCCTACTCCTAGGGGTGCCAGGCCGAACTTATGGCCCGACGTGTTAATCGACTTCACCCGCGGCAGGCGAAAATCCCATTCGAGGTCGGGTGCACAAAACGGCGCAAGGAAACCTCCGCTGGCGCCATCGACGTGAATGGGGATGTCAAGGCCGGTGTCCTGCTGAAGCTTGTCCAACGCGTCATGCACGGCCTTCACGGGCTCGTATTGACAGGTGAAGGTGACACCCAGGGTGGGAACCACCCCGATGGTGTTTTCATCGACGCGCTTAAGCACTTCTTCGGGGCTCATGATGAGACGATCGCCCTCGAGGGGAATCTCACGCAGCTCGACGTCGAAGTACCGTGCAAATTTGTGCCAGCAAATTTGTACGGGACCGCAGATTAGATTGGGCTTATCAGTGGGCTTGCCTTCTGCCTGACGCTTCTTGCGCCAGCGCCACTTAAGAGCCAGCCCCCCCAGCATCGCCGCTTCGGACGAACCAATCGTTGAGCAGCCCATCGTTGAGACTGGATCTGGAGAATTCCATAAATCGGCAAGCATGGCCACGCAGCGACGCTCGATTTCCGCTGTTTGCGGATACTCGTCTTTGTCGATCATGTTCTTGTCGATCGACAAATCCATTAGCTGATGAATTTCTTCGTCGACCCACGTCTGACAAAATGTTGCGAGGTTTTGGCGCGAGTTGCCATCGAGCATGAGTTCATCGCGTACGGCATAGAATACGTTTCGCGGATTTTGCTCTTTTTGAGGAAAAGAATTCTTAGGCAAAACCGACGCTAGTTCGACGGCAGCGTAGGCATCATCAAACGAACTCTCCACCCTGTCATTCGAAACATTCTTAGTATCCATAAAGGCAATAACCCTCGCTGTATGAAAGCAAAAATAACCGCACAATAGCGTGGAGCACTGCGGGCGCCTTGTTCAAGTAAGCATGTTCACCCCGCTCTCGCAGTGTGCGGATTAAAGGACAAGTGCCAAGACCCACCCCAGCAAATTGCCTTCTACCTGGCGAAACTTGAGGACGAACGCGCTGACAAAGCTGATGGGCAACGCGAACGTTGGCGCTGCTGCTATATACCGTGGCTCGGCATGCCGGCTAGTCTACCTAGACCCGGCAGTTTACGCCATACATTTCGTCAAGCTTTGATCATTTATGACAAAGACTGGGGCTCTTACGGTGAGGTTCGATAGACTGCGATGTCGTGCATGGGGGCATCGAACGATGGCGGCTTTCTCTGCCAATCGCCAACCTCCTAGCTCTTAGAAGCGCACAACGAGTTCGGCCTGGTTGGCCTGAATGTACATGCTGGCTGCACCGATCATTTCGTCGTCTTCCGTCTCAGCCTTTGCGATGCCATTTGTCATCGAACGCGTTCCTGGCATCACTGACATAGTGCTGTTATTTAGGCTTAAGCGTTTTCACACATGCGCGAACTCTATAAGCGACAGGAAGGTTTGTTCGCGACGAAGGGGCAGGTGTTACGGCACCGAATGAGCGCTGCGCAGCAGTTGCCGACCTTCTTGTCAGTAGACCCGCTGCGCCATCACCCTGGAGGGGTGACGATGCGTAAGCAGCCAGTCGCCCCCATGATGACTATCCTCGACTTTCTGCAAAGGGGCTAACAAAGGGAGTTCATATGTACCCCTGCCATCGGCATCACACCTGCCGACTCGTGACCCGCGATACGAAGCGGGTAATGGCTTTTGTTAGACGCAGATCGTCGCTGCCGATGTGATACATCTCTGAAAAATGGTTATGCCCCTCCAGCATGACGAAGTAGGGCATGGTTCCGCGGCGATTAACCACTGCGGTTGCAAGATGAAGTGCCTGCGAGTGAAACATGGCGGGCTCGTATTCGGCGACGACGAGCAGAAGAGGCACTGTGCTGGCAGCGACGTGCGGCAATGACGAGCGCTCTTGGTGCAGGCTCACGTCTTTGCCGTAGTACGCTTGTACTGACTCGCGAATGCCGGCAGAAACGATATCGTATAGCCCTGAAATCAGGACCGCGCCGAGTACATGGGAGGGCAGCGATCCGCGTTGTTGCGCCAATGCGATGAAGTCTGCCACATGGGCCGCCCCTGCCGAATGCCCCATGATAACGAGCGCGTTAGGATCACCGCCAAACTCCGCAATATTTTCGACCACCCAGCGCAATGCAGCGGCGACGTCGTCTGCTGCGGCAGGCCATTGTGTCTCGGGAGCTAACCGGTAGGTGAGATTCACACCGACCATGCCCTGGCTCACGGCCCAATATCCCAGGTTTTGAAACACGTAGCCCTCGGGCTTGCGTTTGTCCCCCCCGGTGAAACCTCCACCGTGGACGTAAACGACGACCGGCGCGCTCTGTGTTTCCGGCGAAAAGTAGACGTCGAGCCGATGGCGGGCGTGGGGTCCGTAGGCCACATCGAATGCCGTCTGCACATTGCGCGGCGACGTGCGTTTGGCTTCTGCCCAGATGCGCTCCGATTCATTACGCACGGTGTCGTCGAGTGCGCTGCCAAGTTTGCTCGTTGCTTGAAGTAAGGACTGCACTGACTCCCCCTGCATTGCCTTGTCTCCTATTTGATAACAAGCCAGCTGATCACAGTGAACGCGCCAGCGGCAGTTTGGTGCCGGCAATGGCGCGTTCCTGCATGACGCCGCGCTTAAAGCGCAATAGCTTGGCGGGGCGGCCGGCGCGCCCCGCCTGTACTTCACCGGTTTCTTCAACCAGCTCTTGTTGTTCGATCAAGCGGCGGAAGTTCTGCTTATGCAAATTGCGTCCGGCGAGGGCTTCAACCGCCTGCTGTAGTTGCAAAAACGTAAAGCCTGCTTCTGGCATCAACTCGAATACTACCGGACGATACTTGATCTTGGCTCGCAGGCGGGCGATGCCCGTGGCCAGAATGCGGCGGTGGTCGTGTCGCATGGGCGTCCCAGGAACCAGGCCTGACGCGGCCTGCAACGCCGCATCTGAACGTTCTCCTTGGGGGCAGTGTCGCTGACGCGTTCGTTGTGCTTCGGGCACTAGGCCAGCCTCATAGAGCAACTCGTAACGCTGCAATACCAGATCTTCGTTCCAGGGATGCCCCTCTAATCCGAAAGTAATCGCCACACGCTGTTCGCGCTGTTGCTGAACGTCCCGGTTAGGGGCAGTTTCTATCCAGGCGCGCAGTGCCGGCTCAATGGTGTCATGGATAATGGATTCAGCAGCCGGATCGCTACCCGCCGCCGCGCGATGATCTTCCCACGGGAAATACCAATACCAGCTACGCCAGTCGACCTGTGCAGACTGGTCGCCTATCGCTTCACGTGTGAGAGCCAGATAGCTGATCGACATCACGCGACTGGCAGCCCCCGTTTCATCCACCCGGTCTTTGTCCGCAAACGTGTAAAGCTGCTCCACGTAGCCCAGCGGATGATGGGTCTGTTCTTCAACCCAAGCGCGCAAACCAGTCTGCAAGGAGCGATGTTGTTGTTCAAAGGGACCGGCAGGCAGGGTCTCCCCGTGATTCGTTGTCAGCACGCGCGGCTCGTTGTCAGTCACAGCGACCAATACGGCGACCAATTCGACCGCTACCGCATGCTGCACCCCCATCGCGGCGTCTCCCCTTAAGTTCGACGCGGCAGATTGACCAGCACAATGCCTGCCAGAATCAGTAGCGCGCCGATACCAAACGCTGGGGTCAACGGCTCGTCGAGCAACCAGACGCCGAAGAAGATGCCCAGCACGGGAGTCAAGAAGGTGAATACCGCCATTCTTGAAGCCAGGTAGCGGCGCAATAGCCAAAACCAGGCAAGCAGGCTAAAAAACCCGACAATAAATACCTGATAGGTCATGCTGAGCCAAACAACCGGTGTCATCGGCCTGATCGTGACGATGCCCGTCAGCCACGCATAAGCAAAGGCTCCTATTGCTGCCACCACCAACTGATAGAGCAGTGTTTTGGTGGGCTCGGCTTCGGACAAGGTTGTGGAGCGAATCACGACCGTGGTCATCGCCCAGAGGAAACCCGCTAATGTACCGAAGATGTCCCCCAGCCACATGTACGGATAGTCCCCTTCTATGGAGAACAGGCTATTCGAAAAGGCAACGACCACGCCCAGAAAGGCGACAAGAACGCCCGTCCATTGCAAGCGTCCCATGCGTTCGCCCGACACCAATAAATGCAACCCCAATGTCGTAAAGATAGGCTGGGTATACAGGAACACCGACATGTGGGACGCGGTGGTGTAGCCTAATCCGAGCGCGATAAAAATGAACTCCAGTGCGAACAATGCGCCCGCGGCCAATCCGGGCCAGAGTGTTGCATCACGATTAAAAATCGGGATTGCGCGCCACCGCATGAGCAAGGCCACCATGACGGCCGCGATAGCCGAGCGAATGGCGACCTGCATGACGGGTGCTATAGAAACGGCAGCAACCTTGATGGCTACCTGCTGCAAGCCCCAAATCACACACAGTGTCACCATCACGGACACTGCGAAGGCATCCAACGGTTTGCGGACGTTGGTCATTCAAACAGCTCCTCTGCACGCGCGCTCGCGCCGTACACGGGGTAAGGTGTCGCCGACGCCCACACCGAGCATGCACGCCCGGCTTAGACGTACCTAGTGTGCCCGCTCAACGGCGAACTTGCAGAACCCGAGCATAGCCTGCTTGAAAACCGATTCGGGGAAGTCGCGCAAAGCGTCGGCTGCGGCTTGTGCTTCGCGTTGAGCAGCCTCCCGAGTATGCTGCAACGCATCAGTCTGTGCAATGGCAGCTGCAACAGCGTGAAAGTCGCCCTCACCCAATCGAATGGCCTCCCGCACCAGCTGGCGCTGTTGTGCGGTGCCGACCTGCATGACGCGAATCAACGGCAAGGTGGCCTTGCCTTCGCGGAGGTCGTCACCCACGTTCTTCCCGAGATCGGCCACATCACCGCTGTAATCGAGCACATCGTCGATGAGCTGGAATGCCGTGCCCACGCGACGGCCATACTCCGCTGCCGCATCGACCAAATGGGGCGCCGGGCTGGCCAACATGGCACCCACCTGTGCAGCGGCCTCGAACAAGCGAGCCGTTTTATAGCGCACGACCTGCATGTAGCGCTCTTCTGAAACGTCGGGATCATGTACGTTTAGAAGCTGAAGGACCTCGCCCTCGGCGATCACGTTGGTTGCATCCGCCAATACGCGCATGATGGCGATGTCACCCGTTTCCACCATCATTTGGAAGGTGCGGGAGTAAAGGAAGTCGCCAACCAGTACGCTCGCGGCATTGCCAAAAAGCGCGTTTGCAGTCTGTCGTCCGCGCCGCAGCTGTGATTCGTCGACGACATCGTCGTGCAGCAAGGTCGCCGTGTGGATGAACTCGACGACGGCGGCAAGCTGATGATGCCAGGGACCTTCGTACTTCAGAGCACGGGCCATGAGCAGCAGTAGCGCCGGACGCATACGCTTGCCGCCCCCTTGAATAATGTAGTCGCCTATCGTACGAATGAGCACGACATCGGAGGTAAGCCGGGAGCGAATAACTGCGTCGAGCGCTTGCATGTCGCTCGCGATGGGCGCAAGTAGAGAAGGCAGAC
>CAZMVM010000139.1:0-450 GCA_964569785.1 uncultured Pigmentiphaga sp.
TTGACATCAAGACAAGGAATAATGCGGCACGTGAGGTTAGACGCGGACGCTGAAGGCGCAGTTGGGGGCGTACTCATGCGTCATTACCCGTTAACTCGTCGGCACGTGCCTGCGCTTCTTCGAAATCCAGCGTGCCCTCGTACAAACTACGGCCCAGGATAGCGCCTTCGACGCCTTCGTCGTAGACAGCGCACAACTTTTCAATGTCTTCCATGCTCGCGATGCCGCCCGAAGCAAATACCGGAATGCTCACTGCTTGGGCCAGCCGCACAGTGGCCTCGACATTCACCCCCGACAACATGCCGTCACGACCAATATCGGTATAGATAATGGCTTCGACGCCGTAGTCTTCAAACTTGCGGGCAAGATCAACCACGTCGTGCCGCGTCAGCTTGCTCCAGCCGTCGGTCGCGACCTTGCCGTCGCGTGCGTCCAACCCCACGATAATGT
>CAZMVM010000139.1:460-8619 GCA_964569785.1 uncultured Pigmentiphaga sp.
ATAATGTTACCGGGGAAGGCGCTACATGCCTCCTGGAGAAATCCGGGGCTTTTCACGGCCGCAGTACCGATAATCACGTAAGACACGCCCCCGTCGAGGTATCGCTCTATGGTGTCGAGATCGCGAATGCCCCCGCCGATTTGAACAGGAATCTCGTCGTCAAGAGCTTCGACAATGGCACGAATGGAGGCCTCATTGCGTGGCTTACCAGCGACTGCACCGTTTAGATCAACCAGGTGTAACCGCCGGGCACCGGCCTCCAACCACTGGAGAGCCATCGCGGCAGGGTCGTCGGAAAATACGGTGACGTCGTCCAGATCACCTTGGCGTAAACGAACGCAGCGCCCGTCTTTGAGGTCGATGGCGGGAATGAGCAACATGGCTTAAAACTGGGGAAAGAGGTGAGAATTGCCGGCACAACGCCAGAGAAGGCGTTGGTACTGACTTGAACTTAGCGACCAGGCACTAGAAATTCCGGTATTGGCTAGGGATTCCAGTGAATGAAGTTTCGATATAAGCGCAAGCCGGAGCTAGCGCTTTTTTCAGGATGGAACTGTGTAGCAAAGATGTTATCTTGTGCAACCGCCGACGTAAAGTCAAAACCATACACCGTGCACCCCACCGTCAAGTCGGCGCTGTCCGGCACCACGTAGTAACTGTGGACGAAATAGAAGAAACTGTCGTTGGGAATTCCGTTCCAGAGCGGGTGGGAACGCACTTGCCGGACGCGATTCCATCCCATATGCGGTACTTTCAATACCGCTGTGGCACCTGGCGAGGCGGGTTCAAACGCGGCACCGCGAAAGCGCAGGACACGGCCCCCGAACAAACCTAAAGCAGAGACCTCTGGCGACTCTTCGCTCGATTCGAACAGCATCTGCATACCGACACACACGCCTAATACGGGCCGGGATCGCGCCGCTTCGGTCACTGCTTCGGCCAAACCAAGCTGGCGCAACTGCAGCATGGAATCACGTATGGCGCCCTGCCCGGGCAAAACGATACGGTCGGCGGCCAATACCTTTTCGGGCGTGGAGCAAAGATCAATCTGAGCATCGGGTGCCACGTAACGCAACGCACGTACCACCGATCGCAGGTTGCCGGCACCTGAATCGACCACCGCGACGCGCGTCGCACCCATGCTATAGCACCCCTTTGGTTGATGGAACCACGCCTGCGGCACGCGGATCAGCCTCGATCGCCATGCGTACCGCGCGCCCAAACGCCTTGAACACGGTCTCGCACTGATGGTGGGCGTTCTCACCCTTGAGGTTATCAATGTGCACCGTGGCTCGCGCATGATTAACAAAGCCCTGGAAGAACTCGCGGGCGAGATCGACATCGAATTGCCCGATCATGGCGCGTGTGAAGGGCACGTTATAGAACAGGCCGGGCCGCCCAGAAAAGTCGATGACGACACGCGACAACGACTCATCCAACGGAACATATGCGTGGCCGTAGCGTCGCAGACCTGCCTTATCACCCAAGGCCTGAGCAAACGCCTGCCCCAACGTGATACCGACGTCTTCGACCGTATGGTGCGCGTCAATGTGCAGGTCGCCGTCCGCCTGAATATCGAGATCGATCAACCCGTGCCTGGCGATCTGATCCAACATGTGGTCGAAGAATGGCACACCCGTGTTGAGGTTTTGCCTCCCGGTGCCATCAAGGTTAATTGCGACGCGGATGCGCGTCTCGTTGGTGTTGCGAGTAACTTCTGCAGTACGCATGCTACGGCTCACGAAAATAAAGTGGTTCGCGGTTAGAACCAGGACAGCGGCTCAGGATTTGAACCGATATTCTGCGCTGGCAGCGTGAGCCTGTAGGCCCTCGCCGTGCGCTAAAGTCGACGCAACCTGGCCCAGTGTCTGGTCCGCGGCGGCGGACACGTGAATAATGCTTGAACGCTTTTGGAAGTCGTAGACCCCAAGCGGGGATGAAAAGCGCGCAGTGCGTGCTGTCGGCAGCACGTGATTGGGTCCTGCACAGTAATCACCCAGCGCTTCCGAGCTGTAGCGACCCAAGAAGATCGCTCCCGCATGCCGGATGTGCTCAAGCCATTGTTCAGGTTGTTCAGTAGAAATTTCGAGGTGCTCAGGTGCTATCTGATTGGCAATATCGCATGCTTCAGCCAGATCCTGCACTTGTATTAGCGCGCCGCGATTGCCAAGACTAGTACGAATGATGTCAGCGCGCGGCATGGTCGGCAGGAGCCGCTCGATCTCCGCCTGAACGCGATCCAAATACGCGGCATCCGGGCACAGCAAAATTGACTGCGCCAATTCGTCGTGTTCGGCCTGCGAAAACAGATCCATAGCGACCCAATCGGCCGGGGTGGTCCCATCGGCGATGATCAAGATTTCACTAGGGCCGGCAATCATGTCGATGCCTACGGTACCGAAGACGCGGCGCTTCGCAGCGGCCACATAAGCATTGCCGGGCCCGACGATCTTGTCTACGGCAGGAATGCTGCGCGTTCCATATGCCAACGCGCCCACCGCTTGCGCTCCGCCGATGGCCCAGATGCGGTCGACACCGGCAACGGCCGCCGCGGCCAACACGATCGGATTACGCACACCTTCCGGGGTAGGCGTTACCATGACCACTTCTTGCACCCCAGCGACCCGGGCCGGGATCGCATTCATGAGCAAGGATGACGGATATGCAGCCTTGCCACCCGGCACATATAAACCCACGCGGTCGAGTGGGGTAACTTTTTGCCCCAGTACCGTGCCGTTGGCTTCGGTATAGCTCCAGCTCTCAACCACTTGGCGCTCGTGGTAGGCGCGAATACGTTCGGCAGCCGTATTCAGCGCCTCACGCTGATCAGAGTCGAGCGCGCTGAGCGCAGCTTCCCATTCGGACCGCGGAATTTCCAGTGCCTCGATGCTGGCTGCAGGATTCCGGTCGAAACGCTCGGTGTACTCGAGTACGGCCGCGTCGCCGCGCGCGCGCACGTCGGCCAGAATGTCGTGGACGGCCTGCTCGATGGAAGCGTCCTCCGACGCCTCAAACGCAAGCAAAGTGCGCAACCTTTCGTTGAACTCGGGCTGACGCGAATCAAGCCGGTTAATTACCGTCATGTCAATCCTTTGAATTCGAAGCCGCCACGCGGCTGAACACATCTAACAGCGGCTGCAGCCGCTCGCGCCGGGTCTTGAGTGCCGCCTGGTTCACGATGAGGCGCGACGAGATCTGCATGATGTCCTCGACCGCCACCAGATTATTCGCACGTAAAGTACCGCCGGTTGACACTAGATCAACAATCGCATCTGCAAGCCCAACCAACGGCGCGAGCTCCATAGAGCCATACAGCTTGACCACATCCACGTGCACACCCTTGGCAGCAAAGTGTTCTCGCGTTGCTTGCACGTACTTGGTTGCCACCCGCAGGCGCGCTCCCTGGTGCACCGCGGCTTCGTAATCGAAGCCCTCTGGCACCGCTACACACATGCGGCAACGCGCGATATCAAGGTCGACCGGCTGGTAAAGCCCGCCGGGGAACATCGTTTGATGTTCATACAGAACGTCTTTACCCGCCACCCCGATATCCGCTGCCCCGTATTGAACATAGGTGGGGACGTCTGAGGCACGCACAATAATGACGCGCAAATCGGGATTGCTAGTGGGAATGATGAGCTTACGCGTGCGGTCGAGGTCTTCTAGTACCTCGATGCCGGTGGCAGCCAGCAACGGAAGTGTCTCGTCGAAGATTCTTCCCTTGGAGAGCGCCAAGGTGATTGGGGTTCGCACACCACTCATGCGCTGGTCTCCCGGCTTGCATTCGCCACATCGCCCGAGACCCGGCGAATATCCGCACCGAGTTGCGCCAGCTTTTGTTCCATATGTTCGTATCCGCGGTCGAGATGATAAATGCGTTCGAGGGTGGTGACGCCTTCAGCGACCAGTCCAGCGATAACCAGGCTTGCGGAGGCACGCAGGTCGGTGGCCATAACGGTTGCGCCGGAAAGACGCGGGACGCCTTTCACCACGGCCGTTGGACCATCGATTTCGATATTGGCGCCCAAGCGTCGAAGCTCCTGAACGTGCATGTATCGGTTCTCGAAAATATTTTCTGTAATGACCGCTGTGCCTTCTGCAATTGCGTTCATCGCCATCAGCTGAGCTTGCATGTCCGTCGCGAAGCCAGGGTATTCGAGGGTTCGAAAACCGACAGCCGTCGGTCGCCGGGTCATGCGCGCTCGTATGTAGTCATTACCACATTCTACCTGCAGCCCAGCCTCGGATAATTTGTCAAGGGTGGCGCCCATGGTCGCAGGGTCTGCATGGGTCAACACAATGTCGCCTCCCGCCGCAGCGACCGCGCACAAGAACGTGCCCGCTTCGATACGGTCGGGCATTACGGTGTGGCGGGCACCGTGCAGTGCAGACCGCCCTTGAATCACAATGCGGTCCGTCCCGTGCCCTTCAATCTGAGCGCCCATGGCGATCAAGGCGTTGGCCAAATCAACCACTTCGGGTTCTCGCGCGGCATTATGCAGGACTGTTTCCCCCTCTGCGAGGGTGGCGGCCATCAGCAAGTTTTCCGTGCCGGTAACGGTAATGACATCGGTACGGACCACGCCTCCTTTGAGCCGACCCGCTCGCGCCACGACATAGCCGTGCTCAATGCGAATATCGGCACCCATCGCGGCCAGACCCTTGATGTGCTGATCCACCGGTCGTTGCCCGATGGCACAGCCTCCCGGCAGGCTGACGCGCGCCTCTCCAAACCGGGCCAGCAATGGCCCCAATACCAATATTGCAGCCCGCATGGTTTTCACCAGCTCGTAGGGCGCTTCATTCGAATGCACGTTCGCGGCCTCGAGCACAAGGCTGCCCTGTTGATCGCGAGTAACATTGACCCCCAGCTGCCGCAGCAGACGCGCCATGGTGGCGATGTCGTTTAGGGCAGGAACGTTGTCCAGAACTAGCGGCTCGGCCGTGAGCAGACTTGCACACAAGATAGGGAGCGCTGCGTTTTTGGCGCCTGATACGGCAACGTCCCCGCGCAAAGTGGCGCCGCCAGTTATTTTCAGTTTGTCCATGATGTGGTGAGTGCCGCGTTTGAAAGACGACGGTAATGAGAGGTGTTAGACCAATTCACTGCTCACAGCCGGCTTACTCGACGCCCTGACCGGATGCATGCCGGACGCAGAGCAGTGGTTCGCGAAGCGGAGAACTCCAGGAACGCAATGGGACAGCGTCATGAGCAACGTGATGGCCGACCGGCGAAGTAAGTGATGCGCGTTAGGTTTAGAGGGACTGCGCTCGTCAACGGAGGGAATCGTTAACCCAGCACTTAGGCGCTGCACGTGGAAGCGGGCCCACAGCGAGGCGCCACCATGAGATTTGAGGTGTGCCCGCAAACCGGTGCTTAGCGGCCGCCCTCTGCTTCCCACTCTTCCGGTGTCAACGTGCGCATGGAGAGTGCGTGGATTTCTGAGTGCATCCGATCGCCCAAAGCTTTGTACACCATTTGATGACGCGCAACAGCGCGCTTTCCCGCGAACTCCTGGCTCACAATCACAGCTTCGAAATGCTGCCCATCATCACCTACGACTTCAACGTGCTGGCACGCGAGACCATCGAGTATGTATTGACGCACCTGCTCAGCGGTAGGAAAAGTGGACATGTGCTAACTCCGCAACTTATAGCCACTGGCCAGCATGCGCATGGCGATTGCCGCCAGTAATAAATAAACGCCACCCACCACGGCTAAGCTAAGCCAGGGCGTGGTGTCGGACATCCCAAAAAACCCGTAGCGAAAGCCGTCGATGGCATAAAAAACAGGATTCCAATGTGAAACCGCCTGCCAAAATGGGGGCAGCGATTTAATGGAATAAAACACACCGGACAAAAAAGTGGCCGGCATGATAAGAAAGTTTTGAAACGCAGCGATCTGGTCGAACTTCTCGGCCCAGATGCCCGCGATAACCCCCAACGTTCCCATCGAGGCGCACGCAAGTACCGAAAAGACGATAACCCACCCCGGATAGGCCACCGAGGGCGCCACGAAAAACAGGGTTACGACCCACACTCCCAAGCCGACGATTAACCCGCGTACGACTGACGCCAGAACATAGGCTCCGTATATTTCGAGGTAGGACATCGGTGGCAACAGGACGAAGATCAGGTTGCCCGTGACGCGACTTTGGATGAGCGATGATGAGGAGTTGGAAAACGAGTTTTGCAACATGCTCATCATGACGAGGCCTGGGACCAGAAACGCGGTGTACGGAATCGCATCGTAGATGCGCAACCGGCCTTCGAGCACGTGAGCGAACACCAGCAAGTACAGCAAAGCGGTGACCACCGGTGCCGCCACGGTCTGAAAGCTGACCTTGTAAAAGCGCAGCAGCTCTTTATAGAACAAGGTAGGAAAGCCGAGACCGCCTTTGAAGTTCGGCTCAAGCTTGGGTACGCGAGCCGGCGGTTGCGTAGACCGCGCTGTTGAGTCGGTTTGCGCTGTGGAATTCGTACTACTCATGCCACCTCCGTACGGGCGTCCGCTGCGGCTTTGTCGCCCTCCTCACCGCTCATGATGCGCACAAAGGCGTCCTCGAGGTCGCCTCCGCCCACGCGTTCCAGCAGTGCGGCCGTCGTATCCAGGGCAACAATGCGTCCACGTCGAAGCATGGCGATGCGCCCACACAACTCCTCAGCCTCTTCAAGGTAATGCGTGGTGAGCATGATGGTGTGACCCTGCTGGTTGAGCCGAGTGACAAAATCCCAGAGGCCCCGGCGCAAGTCGACATCAACCCCCGCTGTGGGCTCATCGAGGACGATGACAGGCGGTCGGTGCACCAGTGCCTGAGCCACCAGCACGCGCCGTTTCATGCCGCCCGACAACGCCCGCATGTTGGTATCGGCCTTATCGTCCAGGCCCAGGTTTACCAGAACCTCGTCGATCCAGTCGTCGTTCCGACGCAAGCCGTAGTATCCCGACTGGATGCGCAACGTTTCCCGCACCGTAAAAAACGGATCAAAGACCAGTTCTTGAGGGACCACGCCCAACGCGCGTCGGGCATGTTTGTAATGCGTACTCACGTCGTACCCGTACACCGATACCCGACCTGACGTGGCAGTTGCCAACCCCGCCAGGATCGAGATCAGCGTAGTCTTACCGGCACCGTTCGGACCCAACAGCCCGAAGAACTCACCCGGTTCAATCGTGAAGCTGACATCGTCTAGGGCTTGAAATCCTGCAGGCGGACGGCGGCCTGCCAGTCGCTCGATGAGACCACGTTCGGGCAAATAGATTTTGGAGAGATTTTCAACGGAAACAGCTGCGGTCATAGTGTGGGGAACGAGAGCCAGGATTCCAATTATAGGCCTTGGGGGCTACCGCACCGGTAAGCACACAAGACGACGCCTGCGGTCCGAGCGGTGGTGCAGCGTTTACGGCGATATGATCGGGCAGGGACGCAGAACGCAGCTTGCTTGGCGCAGCCCGAAGTAATCCGGACTCAGCCACCTCGCAGCGCCGATTGCTATAACCCGCGCTAACCGAGCCCATGCGCGTCTGAGCAACGACAATCACTGCAAACGAAGCGAATACCCGGGCCCCATCATCGCGTCGCCAATTCAGTCGCTGCGCACCGCCGGCGAAGAGCGCGCGCGGCCATCGCCCGCCCGCGCCTGCCGCGAGTTCGTACGGTGGTTAGGGGTTCTTGGAGTTCAGGGCCGCGATCAGCCCATCCATGCCCGACTGTTGAATCTGCGTCGCGAACTGATTGCGGTAGTTCTGGATAAGCCAGATTCCCTCGACGCTTAAGTCGTAAACGCGCCACCCCTCAGGCGTGCGCTCCAGCCGATAATCGACGACCGCCGGCTGAGCGCCGGCCCCGGGGATGACGCGACTGCGTACCACCACGTCCTTTGCATTGGGATCGCCTCGAAACGGCAACATCTCGATGCGGGTGCCGTCGTTGATCTGACGAAACGCGCCTGCGTAGGTACGAATCAAGGTGCCGCGAAAGGCATCGACGAGCGCCTGACGCTGCTGCGGCGAGGCATCCCGCCAATAGCGCCCAGCTGCCAGACGCGTGGTTTTCTCGAAGTCTACGTAGGGCAGTACGTATTCGTCCACTGCCTCGTTGATGCGTTGAATATCCCCAGCCTTCAGCCGCTCATCTGACTTGAGCACCTTGAGCACG
>CAZMVM010000140.1:0-8437 GCA_964569785.1 uncultured Pigmentiphaga sp.
GTCCACCTGCTTCTTCATAACCAGTTGTACCATTAATCTGACCAGCGAAAAACAACCCTCCTATAACGCGTGATTCCAACGTTGATTTCAGCGAGCGGGGATCGTAATAGTCATACTCGATGGCATAGCCGGGCCGCACGATATGAGCGTGCTCAAGACCGGGAAGCGAATGTATGAGCTCCAGCTGAACATCGAAGGGCAGGCTCGTCGAGATACCGTTCGGGTAAACCTCGTTTGTGGTCAGCCCTTCCGGCTCCAGAAAGACCTGGTGCGAAGCCTTATCTGGGAAACGATGAATCTTATCTTCTATCGATGGGCAGTACCGCGGCCCCACCCCCTTGATCACTCCCGTAAACAGCGGCGACCGATCCAATGCGTTACGTATTATCTCGTGACTGCGCTCATTTGTATGGGTGATCCAGCAGGAGATTTGCTGGGGATGCATCTCGGGCCGTCCAATATATGAAAATACAGGGACGGGGTCACGGGCCCCCGGCTGCTCCTCGGTTTTACTAAAATCGATCGTTCTACCGTCTATTCGAGGGGGCGTGCCGGTCTTCAGCCGACCTTGCGGCAAGGCCAGTTCTTTCAAGCGGGCCGCCAACGAGACCGAAGGCGGATCGCCGGCACGGCCGGCGGCATACTGACTGAACCCCACATGCACTTTCCCGTTTAAGAACGTCCCCGCCGTTAAAACAACCGTCCGTCCGCGAAATCTGATGCCGAGCTGAGTCACCGCGCCAACCACGCGATCTCCTTCCAACAGCAGATCGTCGACCCCTTGTTGAAACAGCCAAAGGTGCGCTTGGTTCTCGAGACGGGTACGAATCGCTTGCTTATACAGCACCCGATCGGCTTGTGCTCGCGTCGCACGCACGGCCGGCCCTTTCGACTCATTCAGGATGCGAAACTGTATTCCAGCCTCATCGATCGCCAGGGCCATTGCTCCGCCCAAGGCATCAACCTCCTTGACGAGATGACCTTTGCCGATCCCTCCGATGGACGGATTGCAGGACATCTGACCCAAAGTATCGAGATTGTGCGTGAGCAAGAGCGTTTGACAGCCCATCCGAGCTGCCGCCAATGCAGCCTCCGTCCCGGCGTGGCCCCCGCCCACCACGATAACGTCAAACTCTTGCGGAAAATCCATGTGAACTATCCTGAAAGACACAAAGTCGGCTCAATACAACGCTAGCCGCATCTTAACGGTGTGCTTTGGATGCAATGCGCGCCTGCAACTGCACCACATGCCTGATTCCGTCTACAGCCCACCATTGCTGAACACCGCACCGCTACTTTCGACGGTAGACTGCAAGACCCGAAAAAAGATGCCAGCTACCATCAAGGCACACCACCCTCCTCCGTATGCCCTTTAATTTCTTCATCTTCCCTTCTGTCCGGGCTCGAACTCACGGATAGAGGGCGGTGAGTCTCCCAACCGGTCGACTCGCTCGGTGTCCACGCTGGCCTGAATTGAACTGGGTCCGACAGCATTGCAGCGCCGGAAGACGTTCGAATTCTGGACTCGTAAATGAAGTTCTGCGACTCAAATCCGATCTCCTCGCCTCATACGATCGGATACTGCGCCCCGCTACAGAGACATGACCAGAAGGCGGCAAAGCCAGGCAGCAGTGAGCGATCCGCCTAGATCCTGCATAGAGCAATGACCAAAAGCTCCGGACTCGCCGCACCGCACCTACGCCAGCGGCTACTAATCATTTAAGTGAGATCAGCACAGTGCTCAGGAAAGGAAGGGTAGAATCGGTACACGTCTAGCGCTTCAATTTTACGACAAGCTGAACAACATTGCTGCACCAGTGCGAACCCGCCTCTTTCGGCTCGCCCTCGCCCAGCCCCCTTCCCTTTGCGAAGCACAAGCAACATACTGACACACCTCGACTAACGCCTGATCATCCTGCCCGAATATCAGTACGGTGCGCAAGGAAACATGAGTTGTTTCACGTGAAACATACAGCTAACCTACGGGACGTGGGGCAGAAACGTGCCATCCCACCTTATGCCTTCCCTCGCTTCGCATAGCGGAGAACAAGAATGTCATCACGCCCCCGCCACCATGACGCTTTTTCAAACGATGATGTTGCCTTACGCATAGCTGGGTGACGGCTTGACCTGCCCACAAAGTCAAGGATGAGCGGAATCAAATTCTTCCTTAACCATCAAGAAAATCTTTGTGATTGCTGCATAAGAAATCGCACGTTACTAGCGCGATAGCGACGGGCTCGAGCAGACCACTTAAAAGGCACTAACGTACTCACGCAACACCCTCGGCCCGAAGGCATGGCAGCCACATCTAGACGCCGGGTATTGGAGCCCTATCGTCTTACGCATTCCATCCTTTTTGAGGTAACTCATGCCGACGCTAATCGCTAAGAGAAAAGGCTTCCACCCATGACGAGCGACAGGGCATCACCAGAAACCGACCTTCACCCCATCGATCGTGATGAGTGTTTCACGTGAAACACTCACACGTTCCGTATAAGGGGAGCCCCACCCAAAAATGCTTGATCCTCGACGGATGCACACTATGCGCCTCTATGGATGAGAGCTTGCTCGCCGAGTGCCCATTCACCGCCGTCATGTGTCCTCTAATTTAGGGCGAACCACTTCGCATTATTCACTGCACACGACTCGCCCCACCTTTCCCTCCCACCCATCAATCATCCATCAACCATCCATCAGCACCACCCATCGAAGCTACCGAGCAAAATCATGCGCCAGCCTCACCCTCCGACCCCCGTCCCCAAACTCCAGTCTGAGCCATCATTAAGTAGCCGCACCGATGCACCCTCGCGCTATCCAACATGGACGCATTAACCCTTCATCTTTATCAGGTCACTTTACCTGCTAGGTTTACCCCCTTTCCTCCGCCACGCCACTCCACCCGCATTAACCTCAATGCTGCTAAGCGACACCACGTGGAACTGCTCACTTGAGAATCTTCAACGCAAAGAAGTTGATTGCATGAGGAAAAACGGAGGGCGCGCGGATGGTTTCATCGGTTGCGACCCTTGCGACATCGATTACGACTTTGAAAGTAGCGTCTCCCAGCCTTCTGCCAGAATAACCACGATTCAATCTGTTAACTCAACGGCCATCACCTGTAGGCCCTTAATTCTGAGATGGAGATCACCCATGTTGCTTCGATGGCTTAGGCGAAGTTAGGCCCTCTGCTACGTGATGATTCCGCGGCTCACTTCAACTAAGTTCTCAAGTGCCCATATCCAGCGGGTTACTCACCCTCCAACTCGAAGTTGTTCCACGTGAAACAGGCTCCGTTTGGTTTCACGTGGAACATCCCAACTGGAGTAAGTAGGATGTCTTTAATCCTACGACAGACCGCCCCCGCCCAAGTTAAGTTCGTCGTGCGGCCCTCGTACCACTCCCCACATCCTCTTACTGGCGAACCACTCTGAACCGAAGGCACTCATAAAGTAGCCAGAGATGCGAACTCGACCGAAGCCAGGTATTAAGCGCGCCCGTGAGACCTAAGTGTCCCCCGCGGGAGCTGCTCTCTCTTGAGATCATGGGCACTTGATTGCTGACAAGAGTTACGAGGATAGCAATATGTCCAGGACTGCTTCTCACCCATGCTAAAAATCATTCAGTCATTTGTCATGATCCGTCCGGAGGAAAGACGGGGACACGGGTATGCAACTCATCCATTCCTTAACCGGGTTAGTGTCCGATGCGAGCGAGCGGCGCGCGCCCCAAGCCATATCCCAACCATTTTGATCGTTGCGCATGTTGAAGCAGGAAGGAGTCGCTTCACCCGTGGCACGATTGCACCCTCGGCTCACTTTGCTGTGCGTCCCTAAAGCCCCACATCAAGCGTCAATTTCGCGATGCAGCCGACGCGTAAGATAAGAAGGTAAACCGCCGTAACGTTCCGACATCCACAGCAATGCTGCACACTTATCTATCTGGCTGGGCCCATGCAGCGAAACTTTTCACCTGTCTTGTTAGCCTCCTTGTTAGCCTCTTTATCCGACATATTGCTCCGGCTTCCCAATACTTCTAGCGCCGTGCTGCCAAGCTTCGAACCTACCAACGGAGTCGGCCTGAAGGGACCGACTTTCTGGGGAGTGTCGCGAAGACACCGGACAGTTACCGACACTCGTCATTCGGAAATTTCAGACATAGGTGCTTCTCGCTGCGCGTTGCAAGCGCTGTCCCGATGCACGTTCGGTTGCTCTTATCCCGTTATCCGATTTGGCTCGTTGTGCCGCTTATTGCCCGGGAACTGCCTCGTAACACCCCGAATTAATTAACAATTATCGGCCTGTGCTTCATTGTGTTTGGCGATAAATCTTAGAACTGCAGGGATACTGCCAAGAATGTGCTGCGTGCCCAGGGTAAAAATCGTTCTAGGCCGGTTGGCGACCCAATCACTATTCGTCTTTCTCGGTAGTCGCCCCTCGCCTTGACGTGATCTCGGATCAATCAGTTGGGGTTAGATGTTTCACGTGAAACATCGTTTGCTTGTTAAAACGACAATCACGGCGCCCTACCCCTTTGGCCACTGCTCCCCCTGCCTCTATGACCACCGCTTCCGTTACGGTGAGCGACATTAGCCCATCGGCCCGATGGTTTCTACTCCGCCGCCAATAAACGATTAGCCCATTGCAGCCTTTGGATCATCGGAGCTGTGATCGACAAACCTACAGGTTTCTCGCATTAAAGCGGGGTAACTCTGGCTGTGACATGCGCATGATCTCGGGCACCATAAAACAGGACACGACGCTTCACGACCCCAAATCACCACCCTAACCTTACTTCCTGCCCGACCACGTTGCAGTTCGATAGTCGTCAACTTGCTCTTTCGAGTCTTCGCCATTACATAAATTTAGGAGACCAGGTCTTCCGTGCCGGCACGCCCTTCCATCCTTCAGACGACGGCGTAGCTACTCTGAACTCACGCATGGCTCGTTCTCTTTTATCGCTGCGATCCTTCACAACATGCTTTGAGCAAGTTCGAACGCATACGCACGAATCTCGAAGCTGTTATGTCAGGCCTAAAAACTGATAAGAGTGCTGAACATACCTTATCTAGACCAGCAACTCATCGGCCCCCTCCTCTTTCAACATAGGAACATCCACTGAGGTAGAGACTAGAAGGGGTCGTGTAATAGATTTCCTTCGATCACAGCCTAAAGAGTCAAATCGCCCGTCACTCGACCCCTCGCTGCCGCTATCTATTTACAACAGGCATATTTATAACGTATCCCATAAGTTTATCTAATGAAAATCAGAGGACGGTACACATAGGCCGTGAACCCACCTCCAAACAGCCCAAGCACTCTCAAGCGGTGTCTAAGAATCACTTTTCTCCGCCCCCTGCGGAGCGTCGCCCCCCTCCCCACGCCCGTCACTCCTGTCACGCGGATGCGCGCCCTACTGATCGCTTAGCCCGTCTCCGCACCGAGATGGCAGCACTTGATGCAAGAATTTCAGCTTTTCTAACGGCTCGCTCGCGCCTTCTCTCCCCTGAAAGCACGGCTAGCTCGAGGGCCTACCTAAGCCTAGCGCGCCTATGCCTTGCGCCCTGAAAATTGGCCAAAACTGCGCTACTCAGCTAACTGCTGTGTGCCGTCAACCTGCCGCACGCATTGGATCTGTTCGCGTTCCGAGGGCTCAACAGCAGAAGCCTCCATTCAGCGGTACCAGATCGAAGAAAACGTTCAGATACGGCGATAACCGTGCCCGATATGGAAATGATCTAACGGACCAGAGAAACGAATGAACAGAAAAACGGAGAGCAAACGCAGGACAGGATACCGCTCAGGTCAAGTACAGAGAACGACTCTGTTAAGAGCTCACGTGCCCGTGCCGGTACATACTTAGCGACTTGGCGTGATGATAAACAAGCCATCTCATAGGTAGCCACATTCTGGATCGCAACAATTAAAAAGACCAGTTAACTGCCGAAACCATAAGCGAATCTATCTATACCTTGCCGACCACTCAATCACGCCCAACACAGCCCAAAATCGAGACATACTTAATTTCTGATAACCAGAGCAGCAAGCTAATCTAATGGCGATAACCACACGAAAGCACCTAACATTAAGCACTTTTCGTGAAAAAGACCACTACAGAAACCGGAATTACATCAAAAATCTATTATTATTAAATTCATACAAACCATACAATTACTATGTATTAAAAGATTATCTTATTGAATAAAAAAACCATTAACTTCCTATAAAAATACTTTTAAAGCTTTAATAAACGAAAATTAATCAAAAACCCCGTCCTTTTTATTATTAGAACACCCTGTAATTTTTTCAATTAGTTGCTACGTATACTAATTTATGCAGAATATACAATACAAAAGAGCTTATCCCGTAGCACGCACCAATGGAAAAACGTTCCTAATTATGTACCAATAAAAGGTATATTCCTACAATGTTCTCAAGGAAAAATTAGACACCATCGCAAGCACTGGAAGCCGTCTTGTTTGTCTTTGCCCGGATCGACGGCAAAAAAAGAAGGCGGTTACCCGGTCGATCCGGATAACCGCCACAGCTCACACTAGAGCAAGAACCAGCTAAACGCTTACTTACGCAACCGAAAGTGGGCCGTGTAGTGCACGCGTCCAGGAGGTGAGTAGGTATCAGTAACCATCATCAGGTTGCCTTCTTCATCTGCATATCGACGCACCGTGCGCAGAGCAGGTGAACCGGCGGGCACCTTGAGCAATTTAGCGATGTCACCTGGCATTTCGGTAGCATCTGCCTGTTGCGTCACCTCTACAACCTTCTGCCGCAAAGCCGTTTCAACGACTTTGTACGACGCACGCTTGAGCTTGTTAAGTCGCGTTTTCATGTTACGTGCGCGTGGCGGCGTGTAGATATACGATGCAGATACAGGCGTTCTCTTGCGGCTGCGCACTGTTAGAGTGCATGTCCAGGGGGAACCTTCTTCGGCCGCCAGCACCCGGGCCGTGTCTTCGTCGGCCTCGATCTCCTCGCTGCTGACTACCGTTTGTTCGGTTCCGGACAAGTCGGGCATTAGATTGTCGGGCGCTTCAATACTTTGCACGAAGCTCGGCTCGACACGACGCTTCTGGACCACGGTACCTCGCCCCGCTCGGCGGGTTACTAGGCCCATATCGACGAGCATACGGAGCGCAGACCGCATAGTATTGCGCGACACGCCAAAGTCGTCGGCCATTTCAAGTTCCGGTGGCAACAAGGTGCCCACCGGATACTTTCCTTTAGCGATATCGTTGATCAGAGTTTCGGCGATTACCGCGTATTGGGGCTGATTTTTTTTCGTAGACACCACGTGAGCATTCCAGTAGAAAATGATTGTTCGGTAACCTTGCTAGCCTGTCCCAATTCGCGATACACATGACATGAATGGGCGTGAGCGCGGTTGCCAGAACAATCGTGATTGACACCGTCGACGATCGACCACCTCAGGAGTCGCACTTCGACCGTCTCTGACCTTTTCGGACGCTGAATTACTCCGAATTGACCTTCTCACTCGTGTTCAGGTTCGATAACGTTGTCCTCCGGTAGCAGCAGCATGAATGCGAATGTCAGGCTCACCGCCGTCGGGACTGATGAACCCGCACCCCGAGGTTGAGGTTGAACCGGTAAAGGTCTCCTCTTTGCCTGCTCTGACCCGGGCAAGTCCATGCCAGCGTTGGGCCAATTATCAGCAACGACCATACCGCCGCAAGTCGTTGAGAACCGATGACCTGCTTGAGGGTGTTGTGGCAGTACCCAGCATGTCGTGCCAAACTACCTGCCAGGCTGTCTACCAACGAATATTGACCAGGCCAAAGTTCAGAAAGGAGACGCACGCAAGCGTAATTCTAGCGAAAACGAGCAGAAACGGGCGAGTGCTTCCCTACACTAGAAGGTGACCACAAATTTCTATTGTTGTTCCCTCATTCGATTTCCCTCCTCAGGGCCTCCTCTAGATACCGTGTTTTTATCTGTTTGCTGGCTATTTTGAATCAATTTTACAAAGTGCGCCAATCTATGCCCAACAATTTAGTCCACACACCACACATTGCCTCGCGATTACCTAATGTAGGCACGACCATTTTCTCTGTAATGAGCCAAATGGCGGAGGAGTACGGTTCGGTGAATCTCGGTCAGGGATATCCCAGTTTCAAGCCACCCGAGGCGTTGATCCAGCTCGTTACGCAAGCCATGGTCGAGGGAGACAACCAATACGCTCCGATGACGGGGCTTCCGGCGCTTCGGTACGCCATTCAGCAGAAGATGCGCTCCCTGTACGGGATGAATTAGGAACACGACACTGAAATTACAGTGACCAGTGGGGCCACGCAGGCGTTGTTCACTGCCGTTATGGCCAGCGTAGGTCCAGGCGATGAAGTCATTGTGCTCGAACCAGCCTATGACTCGTACTTACCCGCAATCCACCTCGCCGGAGCCACGGC
>CAZMVM010000141.1:0-8354 GCA_964569785.1 uncultured Pigmentiphaga sp.
AGCGTGGATGTCGTGTGTCCCTTCGTAGGTGTTCACCACTTCCAGATTCACCAAGTGACGCGCCACCCCGAACTCATCAGAGATGCCGTTCCCGCCCATCATGTCGCGTGCCATGCGGGCAATGTCAAGCGCTTTCCCGCACGAGTTGCGCTTCAAAATGGATGTAATCTCTACGGCAGCCGTTCCTTCGTCTTTCATACGTCCGAGACGTAAGCAGCCTTGCAAGCCCAAGGCGATTTCGGTTTGCATGTCGGCCAGCTTTTTCTGTATGAGCTGGTTAGCAGCGAGAGGACGTCCAAACTGCTTGCGATCAAGGACATACTGGCGGGCGCGATGCCAACAGTCTTCCGCGGCTCCTAAAGCGCCCCAGGCGATCCCGTAGCGTGCCGAGTTCAGGCAGGTAAAGGGGCCCCTGAGGCCGCGAATTTCGGGGAACGCATTTTCTTCCGGACAGAAGACGCCGTCCATGACGACCTCGCCCGTGATGGAGGCACGCAGGCCCACCTTCCCATGTATCGTGGGAGCCGAAAGCCCCTCCATGCCTTTTTCCAGAATGAAGCCGCGAATCGGACCTACATTTCCTGCTTCGTCAACCTCTTTCGCCCAGATGACGAACACATCGGCGATGGGGCTATTGGAAATCCACATTTTGGTGCCAGTGAGCTTGTAGCCCCCGGGCACCTTCTGCGCGCGGGTTGCCATGGACCCCGGATCGGAGCCATGGTCGGGTTCCGTGAGCCCAAAGCAGCCGATCCATTCGCCGGTAGCAAGCTTAGGCAGGAATTTCTGCTTTTGCTCCTCGGTGCCAAAAGTGTAAATGGGCACCATGACCAGCGAGGACTGGACACTCATCATCGAGCGATAGCCGGAGTCGACGCGCTCGACTTCGCGTGCGATCAGCCCATACGCCACGTAGTTCAGGCCTGGACCGCCGTATTCCGTGGGAATGGTTGGCCCGAGCAAGCCAAGCTCGCCCATTTCCCGAAATATGGCCGGATCAGTCTGCTCGTTACGGAAAGCTTCGAGCACACGCGGGGCCAGTTTGTCTTGGCAATACGCCGCGGCCGCTTCGCGGATCATGCGCTCGTCTTCGGTCAGTTGTTGATCGAGTAAGAAAGGGTCGTCCCACTTGAAGGCAGGTTGCGCCATGAAAGGCCTCCTTGAATGTGCACGCCTGAAGGCTGGCGCGGCAACAAACGGTAATTGGGCGATGGTAAAACGTGGAACCACCGTTCGCAAGCGACTAATTTTCATTCAGATATGCCATATTCGCATATATTGTCGAATGCGATCGGTGGGGCTGAAGGACCGTGGCACCGTTGCGCCGCGCCGGGGGCCAACCCTGCTGAATGCCTTGGGTACGGTGTTCCCGGTTGTAACTTGACGCTAGCTCGGGTACGCGCCTGGAGCTCCCACCGGCTCTGTCCAAACTTATGAGTTGACATCATGCGCCGAAAGATTCCATCAACGCATGCATTGGCTTGCTTTGAAGCTGCAGCACGCCATCAGAGTTATACGCGTGCGGCCGAAGAGCTGGCTTTGACGCAAAGCGCCGTGTCACGTCAAATTGCCGCGCTCGAAGCTTATGTGGGTGCGCAGCTGTTCAGGCGTACCCGCCACGGGGTGGCCTTGACGCCGGCGGGTGCTAACTATGCGCGCCAAACCTCTGGATTGTTGAACGCGTTGGAACGCGTCACCCTAGACGTAGCGGGCTTGGAAAGCGGCGGCGGTTCTTTGTTGTTGGGCACCGTTCCTACGTTTGCAACGCGCTGGTTGTTGCCGCGACTACCGCAACTGGCGCAACAGCATCCCGACATTACCATTCACCTAGAAACCCGTACACGCCCGTTCATTTTTGCAGATTCGGGATTTGATGCAGCATTGTTTGCGGGGACGGACGAGCAGGTGAACGGTTGGCCTGGAACGCGCTCGATGCTGCTCATGCATGAGCATGTCGCGCCGGTGTGTAGTCCAGCGCTGCCAGGATATCGTCCAGGGATGACACCGGCAGAGCTGGCCGAGTTGCCCCTATTGCAGCAAAGCACGCGACCCGATGCGTGGCGTCGCTGGTTTGAAAGTGTGGGGGTGGACGCACCGGCGGCATCGCGTGGACCGCGCTACGAGCTGTTCTCGATGACGGCGACCGCGGCGGTGCATGGGGTCGGCCTGGCGTTGGTGCCGTTGATGTTGATTCGTGAGGAGCTTGCGCGGGGCGAGCTGGTGGTGGCGTCAGCGCATGTGCTTCGGGCCGATCGCAGTTATTTCCTGGTTTGGCCGATTGATCGGCCCGAGCCGCGGACGCTGATGGCGTTTCGGAGCTGGCTGGTGAACGAAACAGCCCTTGAGGAGGCTGTGTCGCGTCAGCCTGGCGTGTCCATCGCCGAGAGTGGTTAGTCTTGGAGCGTTAGGCCCATCTGCCAGAAGTCGGCTTCGAGGCGCGTCGCTTCGGAGAATATTCGGGCAAGTTCACGGAAGCGGTCTGCGCTGACGTCCTTTATGTGCTCGTTGATCCAGCCTACCTCGGCCTGTGCCGCCTGCTGGAACTCGGGCGAGATGTACATTTCAATCCACGGATTGTAGGGGTTGTTCTCGCGCACGGTGAAAGGCTGCTCTACCAGCCAGTTCCCGATCTCGGCGTATCCAACAATGCAAGGTGCCAAGGCTACATGTAGATCCAGAATATCGCCGCGATTTCCAGCTTCAAGCACATACCGGGTGTAGGCTAGCGTGGCACGTGACTCGGCAAGGTCAGCCAGTTCGCTTTCGCTAATGCCCCATTCCCCGCAGTACTTGATGTGCAGGTCAAGCTCGATATCGATGATGGCCTTCAGTGAGGCCAGCGATTGGCGTAGCTGTTCGATGTTGCGGCTTTTATATACGGCAAGCCCCCAGGCTCGGCCAAAATGAACCAAGAAGAGGTAATCCTGCTTTAGATAGTGCTGGAATGACTCCATGGGCAAGGTGCCTGCGCCAAGCTGACGCACAAACTCATGCTCGCAGTAGGCGCGCCACTCGACAGCACAAGCTTGTTTGAGGCGATCAAAGGGCGTGACATTCTCCACAGGGGCGTTCTCCTGATGTCAAAGGTTCAAATGACGGTATGCGTAGGGCTGGCGTAAACCGTGGATGCCGTCCCTTACCTGGCTCCCATTGGTAGCCAGCCCGTTCATGAACGGGTTGGCGGGCTGGGGTAATGGTACCAGCTGGCGGGTACGCCAGTTGCCGAGCTTGAGCGCTCTAACTGGCTGGCCGAGAGAGTTTTCCCAAACGCGTATGGAGCGCCCCTACGCAACAGTCTGGTTGCGGTTCTATACCACCACCAGACTGTCGCGGGGGGGTTATGTGGTGCGCCTTAGACGGCGATATTGTGCTCGCGAATGATGTTGCCGTACATCTCGTATTCGGTCTTTAGGATCGCGGCAAGCGCGTCGGGCCCCTCGGCTGCTACCGGCAGTGCCATTTCACGTAGACGTTTGCTGATAGCTTCGTTGCTTAGGGCCTTGCTGATGTGTTCGCTATGGTACGCAACAAGCTCTTTGGGGAGTTTGGAGGGGCCAAAGAATCCTAACCAGCTCGTGAGCTCGAAGCCGGGGTAGGTTTCCGCCATGGTGGGTATATCGGGAGCCCCGGGAAAGCGTTCGAGTTCGCCGATGGCGATGACGCGAATCCGGTTGTCGGGTATGAGTGGCAACAATGCGGAAAGACTGACGATCGTCGCGTCTACGTGTCCGGCCACGGTATCACTGATGGCGGGGCCGCCCCCCTTATAGGGCACGTGCTGCAATTCGATTCCTGCACGGCTGGCCAACTGTACGCCGCCGATGTGTTGCGGCGAACCAATTCCAGATGTGCCGTAGGTAACCTTGCCCTTATTCTTCTTGGCATATTCGACAAACTCCTCCAAGGTGTGTACCGGTAGCCCCGGATGAACTGCCAGGCCCAGCACGGCGTTGACGGCCTTAGTGATGGGCGTGAGCTCGGTCATGGGGTCGAATCCCGCATCGGGGTACAAATACGGGTTAATGGTGACCAGGGGTTGGGTGCCCAGTAGGATCTTGTACCCGTCGGGGGGGGATTTGGCTACATAGGCAGATCCCAACGATCCGTTGGCCCCGCCCCGATTTTCTACGATGACTGTTTGTCCTGTTTCTTTAGAAAGACCTTCCTGAATGATGCGCGCTACTTGATCGGTAGAACCGCCCGGGGGGTACGGGCACACAATAGTAATCGGCTGGCTCGGAAAGCCTTGACGCTGGGCTCTTGCTGTAATTGGTAGCCCGGCGGCGCATAGGGATGCGCCTACCATTTGAAGCATTTGGCGACGGTCTACAGACATGGGAGTCTCCTCGTTGTTGGCGGTGTTTTTGGGTTGGCTGAAATTTCACCGTACTACGCGCTCAATCTTTTATGCTTCTAGCCCTATAGTAGGCATAGGCAGTCAATGGCGACAATGCCTGTTTACGCGGGTGCCTTTGCTGTTTATGCAGTCCAATACCATAAATGCTGGCTCAGCCCGGCGACGCGTCAGTGCTCACCCTTCAACGCATCGTGCGAAGCTTGGGCCCCAACTGCGACGTGGCGATGAGGTGGTAAGCATCTTCCACCCAATCGCATAGCAAAGGGCGGGTGGTGGCCGGTTCGATCACATCCACGACACCGAAGCGTTCGGCTGTTCGCAATGGAGAGCCAAGCCTATGAAAATAGGCTTCGAGCTCTGCAATCTTGTGCTCGGGATTTGGAGCCTGTTCGATGTCCCGCTTGAAGGCGGCAGCGACGCCGCCCTCGATGGGGATGGAACCCCAACGGGCTGACGGCCAGGCAAAACGGTGTGGGAGTGCGGTTCCGTTGGGCCCAATCCAGGGGCTAAGCATGCCCCCGGCCAGCCCGAAACAGCGCCGAATCACGATGGCAATCCAAGGCACCGATGATTGTTCGATGGCAGCATTGGCCCGCAATACTGCCGTGATCGTGCCGTCACGCTCAGCGTCGGGACCGGTCATCGAGCCGGGCTGATCAACCAAGTTAACGATAGGCAAATGAAACGTGTCGCATAGGTCGACGAAGCGCTCCATTTTCTGCGCAGCAGCCCGAGTCAGCGCGCCGCCCATGACCGCCGGATTATTGATCATGCACCCGACCGCGTACCCATGGAGACGGGCCAGACAGGTAATCACCGAACCGCCGAAATGAGGGGTTAATTCGAAAACCGAGTCTCGATCGAAAATGGCGTGCAGAATTTTGCGGGGATTGAATATCTTGCGCCGGTTGGCGGGGATGGCATCGTTTAACCATTCCTCCTGCCGGTCGGGCGGGTCGTTGTCGTGTGGTCGTTGCGCACAGACGCGGCGCGGCTGAGTATAGACGTTGGGCGGCAGATACGATAGAAAGCGGCGCGCCAAGGCTAGGGCCTCTTCGTCGCTATCCGCGGGATTATTAATAACGCCGCTGACTTTGTGAATGTCATACCCGCCCAGCGATTCTTTATCGATGTCGATACCGAGCGCTTGTTTTACGACAGGCGGACCACCGGCAAAAACCTGACTGCGACCGCGCACCATGATCGAAAAATGCGAGGTGCACACCCGAATTGCCCCCAAGCCAGCGGCGGGCCCCAGAGCAACTCCAACCACTGGCACAAGACCCAATAGTGGCACCGATGGCAGCAGGGCATACCCGGGAATTTTGGTGTGTCCCATTTGTTGTAACAAACGCACACTTCCGCCCGCACTGTGCACTAATCGGACGAGTGGTAATCGGTATTCGTAAGCGTAGCGGTCGGCGTAAATCCATTTTTCAGCCACGGTGGCTTCTGATGAGCCGCCTCTCAAGGTGAAATCATCTGAGACTACAACCGTTTTTTGGCCGTTGATGCGCGCCAGGCCCAGGACATGATTCGCCGGGGTGAAGCTCTCGAGATTGCCATCGGAATCGTATTGCCCTTTGCCCGCAAGTGTCCCCCACTCACGTAGGGAACCTTCGTCGATAAGGTGGTGTATGCGTTCGCGGGCATTGAGCATGCCCAGGGAGCGGCATTTGGCGAGCGCTTCTTCGCCCCCCATTTGTAAAGCACGTTGTCGCCGGTGATCGGCGTCTGCAAGCTCGGCGCTCCACTCGTTAGAAGGAAACGTCGCCATTCATGCCTCTTGTGGTTGAGCCACCACAACCCCCGACTCTAGCAGCTGCTGGATGCGCGGCTCGTCGTAGTGCAGCTCGTCGCGGAGAATCTCCAGTGTGTGGGCGCCTGGCTCTCCTCCTGCGTGACGCACTGCGCCGGGGGTTTCCGAAAGCTTGGGCACGATACCGGGCTGAGTGGTCGTACCTAAGATGGGGTGTGCGATGTCGAGCAACATCTGGCGGGCGCGGTAATGAGTGTCCTCGAAAATTTCGGCCATTGTGAACACACGAGAGACCGGTACTTCAGCTTCCACCAGCATGGCCTCCAGCTTCGCCCCCGTATATTGCCGGGTCCAATCGGCAATGATGCCGTCAAGCAATGCCATGTTCTCGCCGCGAGCACGGATGGTCGAGAAGCGAGGGTCAGTGAGCAGATCGGGCCTTTGCATCACTTCGACCAGCCGCTCGTACGTGGCCTTATTGTTGGCTGCGATTAGCACATAATTGCCGTCAGCGGTTGGGTACAAACTATTGGGCGAAAATGCCGGCAAATTCGGGCCGTTGCGCTTCGGGATGACCCCCAAATGTTGATACGCGGGTACCCAACCTTCCATCATGGAAAACGCAGCTTCGTATAACGCGGCATCGATAACCTGGCCTTTGCCAGTGCGTTCTCGTGCATAAAGCGCCATCATTGCCCCGAACGCCGCATAAACAGCCGTGAGGTAGTCGGTGGTTGCCAGTGCAACGCGGCTGGGGGGGCGGTCGGGGTCGCCGGTAAGATGACGGACACCCCCAAAGGCTTCACAAATCGCGCCATAGCCGGGCCGCCCTGCATACGGGCCATCTTGACCATAACCGCTGATTCGCACCATGATTAGGCCCGGGTTGTCCTGTTTGATCTGTTCGTATCCCAAGCCCAAGCGTTCCATGACGCCCGGACGATTGTTTTCAATGAGCAGATCGGCCTTGTTGATAAGTTCGCGCGCGATTTGACGCCCCTCATCGCTTTTCAGGTCAAGCGCAATGCTGCGCTTATTGCGCAACAGGCACACACCCTGGAGTGATACTCCCTTGGCGTAGTGGCCCAGTTGGCGCACCGGGTCGCCCTCACGCGGCTCAATTTTGATGACGTCGGCGCCGAAGTCGGCCAGGAGTCGGGCGCAGACCGGGCCTGCAAAGGTACTGCAAATTTCAACCACTCGTAGGCCTTGCAGCGGGCCAGGTGCGAGTTCGTTTGCTGCATTATTGCGCACTTAGAGTCCTCCGATGCCCAGCTTATCGACCAAGGGTTTGAGCCTTTGCGCTTCTTCCTGTTAATAAGCGCGAGCCTGCTGACTATCGAGAAAAACGCTGCTGGTGCCGTTGCGCTTCAGGAGCTCGATCCATTCGGGGTCTTCAGAGAGCACACGTAAGGCGTTCTCCCAATACTTCACAGCTGCGTCGGAAACGTCGGGGGGTAACAGTAATCCGTACTGCGAGCTGTATGAAGTTTCTATGCCTTGTTCTGACCACGTGGGCACATCAGCAAACACGCCGCCCAAACGTTCGTCGGCGTGAATCGCTAGCAGACGGATTTTGCCGGCTTCCAGCAGGCCGACTACATTGGTAGAGCTGGCCGGTGCGACGTCGATGTGACCGCCCATAAGTGCAGACGATGCTTCCGCTGATGATTTGTAGGGTGCAATGGTGAGGCGCGTGAGGTCAACGCCTGCAGCTTGCAAAGGGGCCGCCATCGAGAGCAGCAAGTGGTGACCGGCGTAGCCAAAGTTCAGGCTTTCCGGGTCGCGCTTAAGCTGTTCAATAAGATCGCGTGCGGTCTTAAACTTGGAATTTGCGGGTACTGCCAGCGTCATGGCTTCTTTCAGGTAGTAGCCAGCTGGCGTAAATTCGCTCACCTGCGCCTGCAGTTGCCCCGTCAGGTTGGCGATCGTCATGCCTGAGTGCAATAGGGTCAGATAATGTGGGTTGTCGGGATGCTGCTGTAACGGTTGCAATGCAATTGCGCCGTTCGTGGAAGGGCGATTGGTAACGACAAAGGGTTGTCCGTTAAGTAAATTGTGCTTCTCGAAAATGCGTCCCATTGCCCGAGCGTAGGTGTCTGCGGCGCCGCCTGCGCCGGCGGGGGCAACGTACTCAATCTGACTCGTGGGTTGCCAGCTTTCTGCCGCCAGAGTTGAACTTGCGGTGATGATGCCAAGCGCTAGCGCGGAAAGCAGCGCGCGGTTCTTGTACGACAT
>CAZMVM010000142.1:0-2639 GCA_964569785.1 uncultured Pigmentiphaga sp.
TTCCGTATGCGAGAAAACGACACCGGTGCGCCGGCGTTATTCCCAATCGAGGGCGCCCTTCTTCCACTCGTAGACAAAACCCACCACGAGCACACCCAGGAACACCATGGCAGTCCAGAAGCCGAGCATGCCTACGTGGCCATTAGCCATGGCCCAGGGGAATAGAAAGGCGATCTCAAGATCGAACAAAATGAAGAGTATGGCGATGAGGTAGTAGCGTATGTCGAACCGCATCCGCGCGTCTTCGAAGGCATCGAATCCGCACTCGTACGGCAACAGCTTTGCCTCGTCGGGCCGGCGAGGGCCGATGACTGCACCCGCGACGTAGAGAGCCGCACCGACTAGCGCGCCGACAATGATGAACAACAATACGGGCAAATAGGTATCGGTAGCCATCGGTTCCTCGGAAACACCCGCTGTCGTTTAGCGGAGAACTTCAGATAAGCCCAAGGCCGGGACGTGGCCTCGGATAAACCCTTGTATTGTATCCCATTGGCACATATGCTAAAAACTATTGGTTTGACACGTTACATTGTCTTTAGGCGCTGCTAAACCGTCTTTATTGCGACTTTTAGCGGCGCTTTTTGTTTGTTATAAGCGCCGAGGCCTTGCTCAGCCGAGTTCTACTTGCGAGGCACGCACGAAAGGCGCCAAGGATGTGAAGGTGGCGGGCATGCGTGTGCAGGTGGTGAATACTTCGCTGCCTTGGTAAGCTGAACACGGTGAAGCGCTGCCCGTAGGCTCTCGAACCAGCGTGAGCACAAAATGGTTCGAGCGAGCATATACCGTTCCCTGCGCCTCACCCCAATATGCGGTGATGCCCGGCAGTGTCTCTGTTCGCACTTGTGTAGCGCGGTGTTAGCGATGGCGACACCAGCGAGGCGGGCAACAGCCGGAAGCTTGATGTTAGCGTCGGCAGTTAAGGTGGCAAGAAGACCCCGCCGATTGGGACCTGATCAGCGCGTGCGTTGCTTGACGAGACTTCGCACAGGAGGCGATCAGAGTATGAACACAAGAACAGCGCTTCGTTGCACAAGCAACGTAGCGAACCACGTCCGCCAACCCGAATGGAAGCTGCGGGGCGGAACGCTCGCCTCTATTGAACAAAGGGTTCTTGTTGGCGGGGAGTCATGCACGGAAGACCGTGCATGACGGGCCATAGCAGGTTTTGCCGCTAGAATCGGTAGGTGACGCCTAAGAGAGGCCCCGACATGACAAGATCAAGGTCGACTCCATTCCGGTTGTAGTCGACCCCCAGTCGGCGATACCCGACGGATGCCGACCACGCATCGTTAAAGCTGTAATTGGCGGCGACCATGTACTGCCACGTGAAACGTGACCCATGCCCGAAGACTCCTCGGCCCGCATCGGCATAGCCACTCAGCGACCACGAGGGCGTCATTTGCCAGCGGCCACGGATGCCCACGACAGGATCGACCCAAGATTCTTTCTTGCGCAGACCACGACCCAATGCGGGCACATCGATTTGCGAGCTGATGTCCCAACCGCGCAGCCCCACTGCCAAATCCACCGTCGCGTCTCTCGTGTTGACGACCGTATACCCACCGGTGAGCGTTCCTGTGCTGAGGCGCACTCTTCCTTTGACGGTCACCAGCCCCAACGGTTTGTGGCTGGCGCTTTGCGACGACCAAGAGTAATCCAACCCAAACATCCAAGGCCCGCGGCGTGCGGTTCCCGTGATGAAGAAGGCACCATCAAGATTGTCGAGAATGTCGCTCAACGACTGGCGAAAGCGAATTTTCGGCAGCGACTCGGGACCAAGATGCAGCTTGCCGTGTGCACCGACGCCCCAAACATAAGGTGTCACCTGGAATCGCCAATTGGCCGTGTTATTTTGCGCGGTTTCAGCATGCGCGACGAACGCCATGCCCAGGCTTGTCAATAGCGCAGCAGCGCCCTGTACTGGCACTCTCATAACGTGTCCTTATAGATACGGCCGTCTTTCATGATGAGCCGCAAATTCTCTTCGGGGTTGCTCAAGAAATCGAGGTTTTTGCTGGGATCGCCATCCACAACGAGTAGGTCTGCCATGGCATCAGGCGCAATGACGCCGAGTGCGCCCGGGTAGGGGTTGCGGTTTCCTGCCAACGCTAGCAGCTCTCCGTTATGGGCGGTTGCCATTTGCAGCAACTCAAGGGGATCGTAGAAGCGCGTCAGCTTGGCCAGCTGGCGTCCTTGTGTGTGCAGATTCTGGGGACTAAAGAGAATGTCCGTACCCCACGCCGTCCGGATCTTGAAACGCTTGGCAAGCTCATAAGCGCGCACCGTCCCCTCAGCGACTCTTTGCTGCATCGCCCGGCTTACCGGATCCACCTTCACATTCGCGTCTCCGTCGGCGAAGAATGGTTGCAAGCTCCACCATGCGCCTGCATCGGCGATTTGTTGGGCCGCAGTCTCGTCAGCAAGCTGCCCATGTTCGATACATTTCACCCCGGCTCGCAAGGCGCGCTCGATTCCTGCGGGCTGGTATACATGCACCATCACGTAGGTGCCCCAATCTTCGGCTGCTTGCACCGCAGTCCGCAACTCAGCCTCGGTATATTGAATGGTGTCGAGAGGATCGTAGAACGACGTTACCCCGCCCCCCGCCATCATCTTGATCTGCGACGCGCCTAACA
>CAZMVM010000142.1:2649-8179 GCA_964569785.1 uncultured Pigmentiphaga sp.
TGCTCGCGCACCCGGCGCAAGACCTCATCGCTGCCGTCCGCGATCATGGTTGCTCCCAGTGCTTCTGCACGGCTCAACGGACTGGTGGCAGTACGCGGCACCCCGGTTCGCAATCGAAAGTCGCCGTGACCCGAGGTTTGAGAGATCATGGCCCCGGACGGGAAGATACGGGGACCTACGACGATGCCCTCGTCGATGGCGCGCTTCAAGGCGAAGGACGGCCCGCCCGCATCACGAATGGTGGTAAAGCCACGCAGCAGAGTTCGCTCGGCCTCACGGGCCGCCAGCAGGTAGATATAGCCGATGTCTGCCGTGAGTGCCGCGGTTGCCGTCAGGCCACACAACATTGCGTGCCAGTGCATGTCGATCAGGCCCGGCATGACGACCCGGCCACCGCAATCGATGACCTCCGCGTCAGCCACGGTATCGCCCGCCTCCAATATGTCGACCACCCGGTTGCGAGCAACCAGCACTTGAACGCCATCGCGCAGTTTGCCGCTAGCCCCGTCGAATAAGCGCAGGTTAGTCAACAGGCGGGGACGTTGTGGCATTTCGGGCTGAGCCGCAAAACTTTCGCCCTTACCCAACCCCAGGAACGCCAACATGGCAGCCGATGCGCCGCCAAGAAATGTGCGCCGCGACAAGCTCATCATGACCCGCTGATGTAGCAAATGCGCAGCTGGACTGGCGCAGTTACACCAGCTTTGGGTAGTGTGCCGATGTTGCGACAAAGGTGTCGCGACGCCATTCATGGCGGAACGCAACACCGAACCTGAATTTGACATGAAATGCACTCTCCGTGTGAATGGTGGATCATCAAAAAAGTCGTACGATCGCGGCGCCCACTGCAAGCTTTGTAAGACAGTATCTGGAATTGTGTCCAAGCATAGCGCTCATTGCATGGGGTTATCCAGGCTGCTGTGCAAGTAAGCCACATCGTCTGCCGATGTCAGTTGGCCAATCGCATGCGCCATATTCACGGCGGCGGAGAGCGCTCCTGCGTACGCGTCGACCTCGGCCATTTGAGCAGCCAGTAGATCGAGCATCGCCTCACTCGCAACAGTCAGGGTTCCGACACCATATCGGTACGCCTCCAGAGCGGCGTCATACGTCGTAGCGGATGCTCGCGCCCACTCCTGGGCTGCTTCATGCGCCTGCAGCGCGGTTTTCAGCGTGCTGCTCGCCGAAACGAGCTCTACAACGGCATTTTCTTGAGTCTGCTGCCATACTGCTTTTGCCTGATCCGCGCGCGATCGCGCGGCATGTAAGTGCTGCCGGCGTAGTCCTCCGTCGTAAAGCGGCAAGGTCACCCCAAGCAGTATCCCGGCGGAACTAACGGGCTGTCCCAACAGCGATAACCCATTCACGTTCAACCGATGATGAGTCACGGCCGCCACCCCCGACAGGAATACTTTGGGCGCAAAGGTCGCCTCTGCGGCCTTGACCCCTTCTTCCGCCGCCTGCGCGGTCGCGTAGGCGCTCAGCACGTCAGGACGTCTGGCAAGCGCCGCGCGCAGCTGCTCCTCGGTGTACTCGTGGAGCGAGGCCGGCAGCGCGCGCTCCTGCAGGGTTCTAATGTTGAGTCGTGTGTCCGCCGGCAGGCCGATGGCGGCGATCAACGCCTGATAGCCGTCTCGCTCGAGCCCCTGGGCCTGCACCTGCAGCATTCTGGCTTGCGCCACCTGCCGCCTGGCCTGTGCCAGTTCTACCACCGTGGCGAGGCCTTGCGCGTGCCGCGCCGATACGGCTTCTAGCACGGTCTCTGCATTGGCCAGCGCCTGCGCGGCAACGCGAGTCCGAATGCGCGCGGTATCGTAGTTGTAATAAGCAAGCGCGACGGCCTGGATTAATCGCTGATGGGCACCTTGAAATTGGACATTGGCGGCAAACGACAGATGGCGGGCAGCATCCACCCCTGCTGCCCGCTCGCCAAAGTCGAACAACAGCCATTGCAGGGTGAGTGCTGGGATAACCCCCGATGCCGTGGTATGTATCGAGTCGAGCTCACCGATCGCGATTGGCAGCGGGGAGCGGGTCCGCTGCCAGCCCCCCACGGCAGCGGCGGTAATAAGAGGCAGGTAAAGCGATTCTGCCATCCCGACTGCTATCGCCGCCTGCCGAGCTTCCTCCCAGGCGATTCGGGTCAACGGGCTGGTACGCTGCGCGATATCGATTAACTCAGGTAACGTCAGCGCGTGCTGCGGTACATCGATAGGCGCAGGGAAAGGTGACGCCGCTGCGGGCACAGCGGGCACCACGTACGACTCTCGAGCGCCCGCGTATTCCATCGTTTGAGCGGTAAAGAAGTTTGAGCGGCGGGAGGTGCGCTCAGGCATAGCGGCCTGCCCTGCTGGCTCTAGACTGGCTGAGCCAGCGCTAGTGTTCACCGATGCTGCCAGCGTGGACGCCTCGGTTTGGCCCTGACCCCCGCCTATCGGTACCCAAGGCATAGAAGGATCAGGCGGCAGGCCACTTCCTCCCGACGACTGGCATCCCAGCGAGATCGCCGCTACCAACAGCCCCACCCCCACCCATATGGCTCGAGGACATCGGGGGAGACGAAGCGAACCTGCGAACTGGGGCATATCCGTGCTCATCCAATCAACGCGACCTCGCCTGCAAGGGCCGCAACAAACCGGGGATTGAGTGCTCTAACCCCTGGCCAACCTGGGCGATGGAGGATTCGGCCTCATCCAGCACTTGATGCAACCAGTGCCAGGTGGCTTCATCGGGCCGCTGCGAGCGCGGTTCAAATGGCGCATATTGCGCCATCTCCCGAATCTCTCCTATTTTTTGATACAACGCGGCGGCAGCACTGGTGCGCTGAAGTTCATGCGCGAGAGGTATCTGGGCGAGGTCCTGCAAGCCTTGAACGACCTCGTTTACCGCGCGTCGACAAACCTGGGTGACGCCCGAAGGCCAAATCTGGGTAAACACGACAAACATGATGAAATTGCCGAGCAACACCCCCCAGATACGGTCGAGCGCAACGCTGACTTCGGGGTTCGGCCCGAAGCCCTGGAGTACAGTGAGCAAAAATGCGAGCGCAATTTGAACCCCCGCATAGGAAATGCGCTCTGGCCCGCTGGCGACCCACGCGGCCAGCAAACAGCCGACGAACAACAGAACGCCGAGCTCACCCACCCCGGACATCATAGGAATGATGGTATGTGCCGAAAAAATGCCGAGCGCGGCACCGATCAAACAACCGATGATTCGTAGTGTGAGTTTGTGCACTGTTTCGGCCGTAGTGACCAGAGCCACGACATAGCAAGTGATCATGGCAGTGTGAATGTCCTGCCAATCGATCGCCGTGTAAATGAGATAAGCCGTGACTGCCGCCAACGTGGTCTTTAAGGCGTACCGCATGTATTCAGGATTGCTGAACGCATCGGGAGCAAAGAAGGGCTGCTTGACCGGCGCGTCGCCATCACGGACGGCGACATCCCCCGCGAAGCGCTCGAGGCTACGCTCGAGCGTCGTGCGCCAACTGGGTGTGGGCTCACCCCGGGGTTCTGCGAGTTCTTCGACACCCTCCTCGACTGGCGCGGATGCCACCGTCTGAGGCACAGGGGTGACTCGCGCTCGAAGCCCTTGTGCGTACTGCCGTAAAGCCGCGGACAGCTCACTGACATTTGTTCTGTCCTGGCCTGTGTTTTGCGTTGGAGATTCTTTTTCATGATCTGCCACAAACGCCATCACCGCCAGGAGTGCTTGGTAGCTTCCGCTGACAACCGCTGCGAGGTAACGGGATTCCTGCGAAGGGCAAACGTGAAAAAGTCGAAGCAGCATCACCCGCTTATCGAGTTCTGCATTCCCAGCTTCCAAGGCTTCCCGCAGCGCGCCACGCGCCTCGGGATCGAGAGGTGATTCGAGCACGGCAGCACACACTTCCAGGCGTTCGGCCAGCTTGTCGCGTAGCGCCCGAACCGGGTCGCCACCCAAAAACAATGTGAAGACCACCAAAATCGCCATGGGCGTCGCCGCCATGAGCCAAGCGTACAGGATGCCTCGCGTTAATACTTCGCCCAACGGAACATCGTTGAACAGGGTGATCAGAAATGCGAATACCAGTGCCAGTATGCTGCCACCGGGGCCAACCTGGCTGGCGACGCCGAGAAACATGAATAACACAGATACGGCGACGATCGCCACGAGCCGCCATGGGGGGTATTCCAGTGTGGCGTCACTGATGAGAAACATCAGCACCACCGCAATCGACACCAGCAAAATGACGCCTACCCCCATCAGCACGCTTTCCGCCGGATCGGGCTTGAGGATGAAGAAGATCAAGTAGCAGCCGATTGCAGCCAACGGAATTTGGTAGGTCATGAAGACCACACCCGTCAATGCGCAGAGCAAGGCAGTGCGCCACGTTAGCGCCCATCGCTCAGGAGTGAACTGCAGATCCGCCCAGACCCGGCGCCAGACAGCCTCCATCGAGGGTCGGGCTAACGGCGGTGCGTCGCGTCGCGCAATCTCGGCGGGCCGGTGGTCGATATCAGCAGCTGGTTTCATCGTGCAACCGTACGATGGCGGAAGCGCCCACACGCATCAAGTGGGCAGGAGGCTGCTCCAGTGCGACACGCACTGGAAATCGTTGCGCCACTCGGACCCAATCCAGTGACTTCGGAACATAGGGCAACCCGCGGGGGACGTCGAGTAGACTGGTGGAAGTGACGCCCCACCCAATATTGACGACGCGACCTTTGAGTCTGACGTTAGGTTGGCTCATGGCAAATACGGAGGCACACATCCCCTCGTGGATCTTGCCTAACGCTGTTTCCCGAAACAGTGCGGAAGCAAACCACTGGTCTGTCACTACTAGCGTAAATAGCGCCTGGTCCGGCGCGACATATTCTCCCGTCGTCGTTTGCAGCCCCACGACACGCCCCGCGTGCGGCGCGTATACGCGTGTGTCGGCAAGAGCGCGTTCCGCCAGCGCGAGTGCTGCCTCTTCGGCTCGCACCGCGGCGCGCGCACCCTCTAGGTCGCCTACCAAGTCGTCCGCGGCACGTGCGGCCGCCTCAGCCTGGGCCAAACCGACTTTCGCGTTATCGCGCACGGTGCGCGCATCATCCAATTGTTGGGCCGTCACATAGCCCTTCGCTGCCAACGGGCGCAGCCGCGCTAACGTTTGTTCCGCGAGTTCCAGGTTCACCCGTGCCCGCTCGATTTGTTGGTTGGCCACCTCAACGTTCGATTGTTCGGCCTTCACCGACCTTTCGCGGGTGGCCAAGGCGGCCTTGGCCAACTCAAGCTGGGCACGCGCGACATCAACCTGAAGCCGGTAACTTTCATCATCCAGGGTGAACAACAACTCACCCGCCTCGACCAAACTGCCTTCCTGAACATGCAGTGACTTGATGCGCCCGGGCACCGGCGTACTAACATGGACAAGGTTGGCGGTGAGTACAGCGTCTTCAGAAAGGGGGTTGTGCCCTTCCGAACGCCAATGCCATATCCCCAGCACGATCGCCCCGAGAATAAAAACCAGCGCCAACACGCGGGCAACGATAGATCTGATCAG
>CAZMVM010000143.1:0-8147 GCA_964569785.1 uncultured Pigmentiphaga sp.
TCTTCGGGAAGCATTTGTGCTTGACTACCTCAACATTCCTGCTGCCATCACAGCTCTGACAAGGATGTGCACCTAGAAAACCCAGACTTGAACACTATACTCGTGTAGCGACTCTACCTCACCAGCCATATTTCTCGTTGCTGGGTTGTCAGGACTTCTTGACCGTTTTGCGTCACCAAAACATCATCTTCTAAGCTAATCCAACCGCGGCCATCGAGAAACGTCTCGAGGCCCTCAGCCGTGAACACGTTGCCCGGCTCCATAACCCAGGGGGGCAGGTCATCGCGCCGCCGAACTAACCCTGGCCCCCCATCGTGCGTCGCGCGACCCAACTGATGACCCACACTGTATTTGAATTCAGGATAGCCCGCTTCAACCAACACAGCGCTCGCGGCTTGGGCTGGCTTCCACACCGGTGCACCGGGCTGGATCTCATCAATGATCGCATCGACCCCTCTTCGGATAGTGTCAAACAACCGTTGCACATCCGCTGGAGGGCAGGTCTCACCCGGCTTGAGGACATACCACATCCGCTGGAAATCAGCACAGAAGCCGTTGTATTTCACGCCGAAGTCTATTTGTAGAGTCCACCCTCGTTGTAGCGCGGCATCTCCCGGCGGTGTGTGTCCAATGGGCGCTACCGGCCCAACCGTGACAATCGGGCAGTGATCGCGGCTCCATGAGGTCTCGAGATTGCGTTGCGCCACTTCGTTCAGGATGAAGTCGTAGATTTGACGTCCGGTTAGCCCCGGACGCAGGTACTTCTTCACCTCTTCAAAGATTTCGTCCGTACGCGCAATAGCCTCGCGGATGAGCGCCACCTCTCCCGGAGACTTTCGTCCCCGGAGTTTGGTGACCAACTCCTCGGCACTGACAAGACGCTCTAAGAATGGTGTGCCGCGCAAGACTTGTTGCAACCACAGATAACGACCATACGAAAGCCCATCCGCCTTGGGGTTATGCTGCGCGTAGTTAATCGCGATCTGGCGCGGGTTCACACGGTCAAGCAGGGAAACAAGCGCCTTCCCCAGCTCTCCTTCATGATCGATGACCTGATCCCATACTCCGGTAGCGCGTGGAATAGCGACATCCAGCCCGCCGACCAGCGCAATCCGTTCGCCCGTTCGAGTAAGAATCAATAAGCCAGCGCCCAGATCCCGATCACCGAAGATGATAGGATATACGGGGTCGCCGCCAGAGTCCCCCATCTTCTGGGTGAAAGTGATCCAGACATCGAGATCAAGTTCGTCCAGCAGCCCAATGGCCTGCTCGACTTTCTCAGCAGACAGCGCGTTGTACGCCGCAGTCTTGTCCGGCCAAGTGACTGACGGGTGTCCCATGGTATCCCTCAGCAGAACGCCTGATAAGCAGCCAAGCCAATCTGCCCGATTGCGGTATCGAGTTCAATTGCCCGTGCCCACTCTGCAACCGGGTCACCCCTACAAGCGCCATGATCCCATGTACTGAGCACTGTCACCACCACATGAGAGTTCTCACCGGCATAGATAATGCCGGCGTCATTACGCACGCCACTAAAGGTTCCCGTTTTATGAGCGACGGGCGTCCCGGCAGGCAAGAAGCGCGGCAAGCGATCATTTAGCTGTTGTTTCAACAGGATTTCAAGCATCTGATCGCAGGCATCACGATCCAGGATTTCCGCTTTAAATATCATCGCCAAGAGCTGCGTCAGCTCGCGCGGGGTGCCAACATTATTGTCTTCGCCAAGGCTGTAACTGAAGCCATCCCGTCGCACACCGTGCTCTGCTTCCCAGCGTGCTAATTCATAGCGCTCCTGGTCAGGGTCAGGCGTTGGCAGCATATCAGCAAAGATCTCATTGAGCGTATGTGCAACGTGTGTCTGCGACAACCCCAACTGATGCATGAAGTCGTCAATCGCCTGGACGCCGAGACGTTCTATCAAGATGTCCGTCGCTGTATTATCACTGATGATGATCATCAGCGTCAGCAGATCTCGAACCGTCGGGGTTAGCCCATCGTCAAACTGCGTGAGGATGCCGCTACCGAGCGCTTTGTGTGAGTGCTCGAGCGTCCAGCGGTCGTCAAGCTGAAAACGCCATTCCCTTAGCTGGTGAAAAGCCTCGACCAGCACGGGAATCTTGACCACGCTCGCCAGCGGAACCGGAACATCCGCCGAGATATTCAGCGTTTGACCCGATTCGATATGGAGAATACTCACGCCAAAATTTGCATCGACGCGACTAACGATCTCCTCTACGCGCGTCTGCAAGTCGGCAAGTGCGCTCATTTGTCCGGCTTCTCCAACGGTGGAAAGTCAGCGCGCGGGAGGCGCTCAGGCATCGGTAAAATTCCGAACGGCTTATGCGGCTCGAGCTGATACCAGTAGGCAGTGCTCGAAAAATCGTCGCTGCGGCGGTTGGCATGCCCATGTTCGATCGAGACGCGAATGGATTTTGTGAAACGCACCGGATCGGCTAGATGCCACCGATACCACGAAATGTAGCCGGTCCAGTTGTATGCGCCAGGCATAGTCAACCCAAAGAAAGGTGAATAGAATTTCTCATCAGGGCCCCAAGCTGTGTTGAAGTAGTCTTCAGTGCCCGTGCCATGTAGAGTCGGGGGCCAGCGCAATCCTTCGTTGTCGTCATCGATGAAGATCATTTCATCGCCTTCACCATACCAGTTATGCAGCTCTGCTTTGCTGTTGCGGAGCGCATGGATGTTTAGATTGCAGCCGACGTATTGGCCTGAGCCCTCGGCCTCCAGAATCAGGTAGTTCCCCTCGTCGCTGAGGTTAGTACCGGCATGCTGGTACGTGTCATCATCCATCTCAGGGGGTTCGTCGATGCCATCTGTAGGATTCTCGCGCCGCCAACAAGCGTGAAAGCGCCCCAAATCATCGCGCGGTTCATCCCACACTTCGTAATCGATGTTGTAGTATAAACGCGTCTCGCTGGTGCCGTTTTCGCTGGTGACTTCAATTCGTGCGCCTTTGCTAAATGGCATCGGGAAGTAGCAGTTCAGCCCATGCCCTTCACGGGGTGCCATTACCATCGGCAACGACACGTAGTTGGTGGTCAGGCCATGCCCCACACCGAAAAAGTCACCCAGGGGAACAAGGACGCTTGGTTCCTCCTCGCCATCCCAATACATTTTGAGAAGCAGCTTGCGCAGCCAGTTACTCTCAATGCTGTGCGAGGTAAACCAGATATGCGTAATGCACCCTGGCCCTTCTACCTCAAGTAACGTATGCGTCTCGCCGCGTACAATGCTCAGCCTGTCCCGATTGCCCCCTGTCGGGTCCCAACTTGATGCACGGCGCGTGTGCCGCCCGTTATCTACGCGAACAAAATCTAGCCAATTAAAGCTCATCGTCTGACTGCCCCTTTCGATGGTGAGAAAAACGCGGCGCTATTACCCCTTGAGACCGGAAAGTTTCATTCCGCTAATGATCTGCTTTTGGAAGAACAGGAAGACGATCAACATGGGAATGCTTGCCAAAGCTGCTCCAGACATCGTGCCGCCCCAGTCCGCGCCAGTTTCAAGTTGAGACAACCGTGACAGTCCAACCTGTAAGGTCTGCATTCGATCAGAATGGGTGACGATCAGCGGCCATAGAAAGTCATTCCAGTGACCCAGAAAGGTGAAGATCGCCACAACTGCCGCTGCCGGGCGCGCTAGAGGAAACGAGATACGCCAGAACAAGCCGAATTCTGAAACGCCGTCAATACGGCCAGCGTCTAGAAGCTCGTCCGGGATATTCGCCATAAACTGACGCATCACGAATACGCCAAAAGCTGACAACATTCCCGGCATCAATATGCCCGGAATCGAATCAATCCAACCGATCTTCGCGACGCCGGTATACCACGGGATGATCATCATCTCGCTGGGGATCATGATTGTCGCCAGAATGAGCACGAACATGAACTCTCGACCACGAAAGTGGTATTTGGCGAAAACGAAACCTGCCAGCGAAGAGAAGAACACTACGCTGATCGTGCCGACAACAGCGACAATTAACGTATTGAGATACCAACGCGGAAGCAGGCTGGTACTCAGCAAACGCTCGTAATGCTCGAGGCTAAACTGCTCGGGAATCAGACTGATGTTGTACCAGGTGCCCCGAGCTTTAAACGAAGTGGAAAGCATCCACAGGTAAGGGAAGATCATGATGAAGCCGCCAACGCTAAGGAGGGTGTATTGAAAAGCCTGGAACCACTTAACCTTAGGGCGTTTTCCGGCCCGGCGCATGCTGATCATCAGTACTGGTACTCCCGAGTGATGAGCCGGCGTTGGATAAGGGTTGCCACGAGGACGATAAAGAAGAAGAGTACCGCTATGGCTGAAGCGCGCCCCATATGGAGCGAGAAGAAGGCTTCTTTGTAGATCAGCAATGACATGGTAACAGTGCTATTGAGCGGCCCGCCGAATCCATCTTTGCTGAGAAGCCGCACATAGGTGAAGTTTTGAAGCGACGAGATGAGGCACAGCACGACAACTAAGACCAACGTGCGATTCAGGAGCGGCAACGTAATACGCCAAAATCGCTGTAGCGCGTTAGCGCCATCCACCATTGCCGCCTCATAGTATTCGATGGGAATATCTTCAAGACCTGCCAGGAAGATAATCGTGTAGTAGCCCAAACTGGCCCATATCGTCACCGCGATAATAGACGGCAGCGCAGTTCGTGGATCGCCGAGGAAGAAGATACGATCCCATCCAAAGAAATCGAAAACTTTCGTAAAAAGGCCGAAATTCGGCAGATACAGGAACTTAAAGACCCATGCAATCGCCACGCCCGAAGTGACGAATGGCATGAAGTACAGCATTCGGAAGAAACCTTTGAAGCGCTTGATGCCGTGCAGGAGCAATGCCGTTCCGAGCGCCAAAACGGTCACAATCGGGACGCGCACGCCTGCAAAGATGAGGGTGTTTTTCAGGGCTTTGCGAAAGATCGGGTCATTGATGACCGTCCGGTAATTCTCCAGCCCGATCCAAGTTCGCTCTGTGCGAATCGTAATATAGTCTTGAAAACTGAACAGAAAAGAGTTCGCCATCGCGTAGAAGTTTACGACCAGGAAGTACGCAAACGGCAGCGCGACAAAAAGGTAGGCCCATAATTGTCGCCGCTGTGCGAGCGTGAGCCTCAGCGCAGGTTTGCGTGCCCGGGTAAACAGCTTCGCTAGGGGTTCGCTCGTGGTTCCCATGAAAATAACCCTCACAACCGGCATTTAGGTGGAATTGGACGAGTAAAGAACTCGTCGCCGGGTCAGGGCGCAGCCTGTTATTGGAAGAGAAGGCTGCGCCCCGGTGGGAGACGAAACGGGTCTACCAATCAGCGAAGAAAGCGTCACGCACGCCCTGAACGCATTCAGTGCCCATGGCAAGCGCGGTGTCCGGATCCATGCCGCCAACCACAACCGCGTCGTACATATCGATGGCGCACTGGCGCTCGGCGAGCTCGTCAGCCCAGAACGTGCCCGTTGTCTGCTCAAGCTGAGCGATAAAGGGAGCTAGTACTGGATCTTCAGCGTATTTCGGTAACTCGACCATGTCAAGGCGGCTGGGCAGCTCGCCCGTGATGTCGTTATAGCGTTCCTGCCCCTCGGGAGAGGCCATATACAGCAGGAAGTTAGTCGCGGCTTCGAGCTTGGCTTCATCCTGCGTTGCCTTGGTTGTAAGCGCTAGGGGCCACGAAGACCCCGTAGAGAAACGGCCAGCCGGCCCTTCCGGCATCACAGTCACCGCCCATTCCACGTCAGGCGCCGCGTTGTCGCGCAAAAAGCCGACCGCGAATGTCAATTGCGGAGTCATGCAGGTTAGCCCAGCGGCAAACGCTTCGAGCTCACCCTCGAAGAAGCCAGGGGTCGAGGTCTTGTGCTCGAGCGTAAAGTCGACCATGTACCGCCACGCTTCGGGCGCGGCGCCCTCGTCCCAAAGAACCTGGGTTGCGTCATCGCTGAATGCCTGCCCACCATACGCTTCGATCAGGGGCCGGTACCAGTTCCAGCCATCACACTCCCAGCACAGATAGTATCCCGCCTGGGTGATGTTGCCGCTGTCGTCATACTTGGTGCAGTCTTTGGCCGCCTGAACAAACTCTTCCCAGGTATTGGGCGGCTCGTCCCAGCCGGCCTCAGCCAGCAAGTTCACGTTATAAACCAGCGCGAAGTTACGGATCGAGGTCGGGACACTATAATGCTTTCCCTTGAGGTAGGTCGCCTGCACAAACGGCGCAAATTCCGCGTCGAGAACCTCCTGGACACTATCGGGCAACGGGGCAATGAACCCGGACTTGCTCCACAAGGGCGCCCAGCCGAAGTAGATCATGACCACATCCGGACCGGTACCTGCCGGAACAGAAGCGGCGATCTTCGTCTGATATTCGTCGTAGGGGATGACAGTCTGAATAACCTCGACATTGGGGTAAAGCTCATTGAAACCTTCGATGACACTTTGCATGGCAGTGATCTTGCCGCCGCTATCATGCTGCCACAGCTCGATCGTCACCTTGTCATCTTGAGCCAATGTCTGAGGCCCAACAAGCATCGTACTGATGAGAGCCACCAGCAGGCAAAACAAGAAAACTCTTTTCATATCGCTCTGCTCTCCTTTGACCAGTCGTGCCGATGTACGTTATAGGCGGTGCTGTTCGTGTCACTGGCTGTCCCGCGGGAACCTCCTTTCTCTGCTAGCTCAGTGACCTACATCAACGAAAGCTGGGAGAGTTGTCTCTACGTTCGCTGTTGAGCGCCGCAAGAAGCTCGTATCATCAGTTGGGTCGGGAGAACTACAGTCCGCGGCGTCCGCTCACGATCTTTAATTCGCTCTAGAAGAAGTTCAGCCGCCCGTGTTCCGATCTCGCTGGTGGGCTGCGCAACGGTTGTCAGCGGTGGATTGAGGGAGATTGACCACGGAAAATCGTCGAAGCCAATGACCGCAATGTCATCGGGGATAATGTAGCCACGCTCGTGAATAGCATTCAGAGCGCCAAGCGTCATAAGGTTATTGGCCACAAAGAGCGCAGTCGGCGGATTGGGCATTGAGAGTAACTCATTGGCGAGCTCATACCCGCTGCTTGTCCGGTAGTTGCCGAAGCGCGTCATCGAAGGGTCGACTGCAAGGCCCGCATCGCTCATCGCCTGCAAATAACCGGTGTAACGCTCGCGGCCCGACGTCAGATGAAGAGGGCCGCTGAGCACAGCAATCCGCTCGTGCCCTAACTGAATAAGATGCCGGACTGCTGACAAGGCGCCCTGAAAGTTGTCCACCAAAACCGTATCGACGTCAACGCCGTTCAGACGGCGGTCAATCACGACAATGGGAAGTCCGGCACTCGCCGCAGTAACCAGAGACGGCACATGCTCCTTCGTCGGAGCAATTATCAAACCCGCCACATTCTCATTTTGCATAATGCGAATATAAGCTGCCTCTCGCTCCTCGCTCGAGTCAGCATTGCTGATGAGCACGCTTATGCCATTTTCGGAGAGCGTATACTCGACGCTGCGCAGAACATCGAGGTAGAACGGGTTTGTGATATCAGAAAAGATGACGCCTACAAGCTGGCTGCTGGTAGCCCGCATCCGTTGAGCAACACGGCTCGGTTCATAGTCTAGTTCACGGATAACCTCCATCACCCGCTGTCGGACCTCAGCCCCCACGTTAGGGTGGTTGTTGAGGACGCGGGAAACAGTTGAAACAGAAACGCCAGCTTTCTTCGCAACGTCAATAATGGTGGCCATATTAGATTAGTTCTCGAAACGACTGGATATTTTGTGAAAACGTTTCCATCTAAGCAAAAGGGAAAGCAAAAGAAACGTTTTCAAAATCAGTATAGGATGAGATTTTTTTCGAGTCAAGCTACTCCGCAATCTTATTGGCGAAAAATTCAAATGAACGATTTGGTGTCGATACGCCTAGACAGCCGTTTTGTGATTCATCGTTGTTGGGATACCGCCAAGCAAAAGAAAGAATTTGCAGCATAACCATGCTATTCAAAGCAACGATAAGCGTCACATACTGACATTCCAGGCAGACGCTCGGCAGACATATTGAACGAATCTCTCGTTCGTCGACATTTCGCACCTTTGACAGCACAAGCACTTTGCGCACTACGAGGAAAAGCCTGTCTCAGGGAAAAGTTTGACTAAACGGGTTCGAATCCC
>CAZMVM010000144.1:0-8105 GCA_964569785.1 uncultured Pigmentiphaga sp.
AGGTAGTAGAAGCGTAGGCTGTCTGTCGCCGGATCTGCGATTGCGCACAACTCTGCTTTCAGCTTTACCCATTGAGCGCTGTCAACCTCAATCTCGAAAACGGAATACTGGACGCGCTGACCAAAATCCAAACACATACGGGAAAGGCGGCGCAGTCGCCGCGCTCCGGTCGAAGTTGCGGTACTCACATCGTAGCTGACCAGCACCATCATAGCTTTCTCTACTTCCAAAGGAACGGGGGATAACCATCCAGGTCCCCGCGAAGATGCCGCGCTAACAACTGAGCCTGAATGAACGGGAGCAAACCGATAGGTACTTTCTCTCCCAGGAAGGCATGTGTAAGCTTGTCGCGCTTGCGCTCCTGATAGGCCGTCAAGACAAGCTTTCTGGCCTTTTCCTTGACAATCCAGCCGCCGTTATCCAACGATTGAAAGTCGCCTTTCTTAAGTTGACGTAAGTTGATGAGCGAGAGTGCGAGACGGTCTGCGAGCAGTGGCCGGAACCCTTCCATCAGGTCTAACGCGAGGCTGGGCCTTCCCGGTCGGTCGCGGTGCAAGAAACCTACTGCGGGGTCCAAACCCACAACCTCAAGAGCAGACCGACAATCATGGGTTAAAAGTGTATACAGGAACGACAAAACAGCATTCACTGGATCTCGCGGAGGACGGCGGCTTCTCCCATTGAAGCGCAGTGCAGAATCGGGCACTCGTATCAGATGATCGAATACGCTGAAATATGCCTGAGCCGCTTCACCTTCCAGACCACGTAACACGTCTACCGATGACTCATGGTGTAATCGGTTTGAAATGTGCTTAAGCCGTGAATGCACTTGGTCCAGCGCACGCTGGCTAGACACATCCGTTTTATCGCGGAAATCCCGTAAACCGCGACCGATTACGGCACGCTGGTTCTGCAGCTTCCCCAAGAGCAAATTTTGAACAACGGCAGCACAAGCGAGTGCATTGTCTGTCCGCCGATACTGTTCGCGGCGCAACAGCACGTTGCCACTGACCGGCCCTTCCAAACGCGCCAGAAACTTTCCATAACTTGTCAGAAAACACACTGAAATTCCAGTGTCCGCGCAATAGCCGAGTAGCGGTGGTGACACCAGCACGCGGCCAAAACACACCAAGCTATCAAGCATGTGTGCGGGAAGCCGCCCACGAATTTCGCCATTGACTTCCATGACGATAGTCGCTCCGTCTTTACGCAGCCAGGCGCCTTCCGTGGTGATATAGAGCGTGTTCAACTGCCGACGCATACTTAGCCTCCCAATTGATCGGCCAACCAATCCGCCACGGAGACATTACGAGCCGAGATTAGAGGCTGGCATACCGACAACAGCGAACATGCTTCGCACTTTTTAGCTTCGTACAATGCCCGCGGCGTATCGCCACCAAGAAGTTGAGTCCTCACGCTTTCAACGGTGTCCATCGTGATGCGTCTCAACTCATCATCCATCTGAACGGTCTGGCGCCGGCGCGACTTGCCGTAGAAAATCGCACCTTCATATATCGCGTGCCCAAACATGGCCTCCAGACACAACACTTGCGCGCATAACTGCACTTCATCAGCCCTGTGAGCTTTTGGCCTTCCTCTTTTGTATTCCACTGGGTATGCACGTTCGCCTTCCAGGGTCGCGTGAAACTCCACTACGTCTGCGATCCCAGCGATTCCTAGGCTTGCATTAGCGATAGGGAGCGCCGTCACGATGCGTACATTCTTGCGGCTTGTTCGACCCGGTTTGTCCGTACGCTCATGTAACAGGCGACCCTCGGCGGTGTATCGGCTCTCCACCCACTGTCGTTCAACATGGATCAGAGCACATTGCCGAGGGCAATAAAGATAATGCTGCAGTGCAGAGATTGGTATGGCGTCGTCATACACTGGCACACCTTGGAGGAAGATCAGAGGAGCGATTCTACTGTGACACCATCTGGAACAACGGCCCGATCTAATGTCACCACATAGTCTGAAGACCGCCGCGGTGGCCCCTGTAACTCGGTACACGTCTGCACAGAGACAGCGTCAAACAAGACATGCGCGGGTGCATTACCCATGACACTGTCATGTTTGAATATGATGAGTTGGCGGGCTGCCATTTCACCGCGAGCAGCTGATCGATCATGCTCAAACATATTGAGAAGCGCCTGCCAAAAAAGATTTAAGTCGTCTTCAGAAAAACCGGTGCGCTCTGCCAGTTTTGCTGATACGAACCCATGTGCTCGATACAACCCGTACGGGATAATATGCTTGCGCCCCATGGTCCGATTATCGCCACTTTGTTCTTCCGCTTCCTTCTGCGTAGTGACAGCCATACGCGTGATCGAAACCTCCATAGGTACTACGGGATCTATCGACGACGCGAACGCCATCTGGACCGGCCCACGAACCTGCCCCGCATTCGTTCCGGTCGTCATAACGGCGCCAAACGCACGAACATCGAAAAAGTTCCTGCACATCCAGTCCGTTATTGCTCGCGCCTTAGCTTCGTCTTTCGGAAGCTTTTTGTAGGCGTCTTTTTCGTCAGGTGGAATATCCAGTGCCTTCCACGCCTTCTCATGCTGATTATTAAGGACCGCCTTTTCCTGCATGTAAATAGCGAAGCCCTCTGCGTCTTCCTTGGCTAAGCTGATAAAATTACGTATTTTTCGTTTAAGGCACACATCCGTCACCAACCCACAGTTTGTCTCTGGGTCTAAGCGGGGCAAGTTGCCCGCATCCGGGTCGCCGTTCGGATTTCCATTAGTGACATCAAAAAGATAAACGAACTCATAGCGGTTCGAAATGACCGTCATACCTTCACTCCTTCAATCAATTCTGAATCATCAGCATTCGTTTCATCCCCGGTGTCAGCGCTCGCCTTGTTGAAACGTGTTTGCATTTGGTGGTAGTAGCCGACGGCGAATCGGCCTTGCTCCTCGATACGGAGGGTGCGAGGAAGGTTCTCCGACAAGCCACTCATGATCTCCGTCACGGCCCGTTCTAGATTGATTGCAGCCCCAGGGTTATCCTTGCGCAGGCGTGAAAAATGGTTCTGTGCGTTGCGGATGAGAACGGGAAAAATTGAAGCCGGCGTGGCAGACGCTGCACCGTAGTACCGGTCGCGTATCGTCGCATTGATATTTTTCCCAAGCGCAGCACGTTGCGCCTCCTCCAATACCGCGAACAAACGCCCCAGCAGATAGCTGGGGTTTGTCGATTCAGGATCGAGACTCACAGGCACCTCCTCTATAGATTGACCTCCGACGCCAAGACGTCGGTCTCTCGCCAACACGGCTTTGCATATGGCCACGCGCAATCCCGACAGATTTCCGTCTGCCCGCATACGCATGAGAATGTTAGCCAACAGGCTACGCGGATACCGGCTTCCATCGAATATGGACCGGAGTACCTCCCCAGCCAGGTTGGGTACAACATCTTCCGCCTTGCTACGACCATCCCGCACAGGCGCCGTCGCTCGCGCGATCTGCCATGCGGCCGGCATGACGCGCCAAGGTTGAGGGCTTAGCGCAATGTCTTCGCTATGTTGAGCAAGCTTGCCGATCAACCCTTCCAAGCTGTCGACCAGCCAAAAGCGTATGGATAACCGCGCTGCATTGGGCGCCAGTCCCAAGACAAACATGCGCGTCCCTTCGTCAAAACCTGGATCCATGTCGCGCAGGGGGCGCCCGAGCGCCACTGACGACATGACATGACGTAGACGCCCTGTTTCCTGTTCGTCATCAGCAGGCGGGTCCATTAACCCCATAAATGTCTGTTCCGCCAGCTGTGCCGCAGCCTCGCTGGCCGCCTGCGCCCAGAAAACAATAGTCATATCGCCCACTCTCATTCGCTGGTGGTTCTCGGGACTACGTCTTAACAGATGATTCAGTACAGTCGTATACGAAAAAGCGGCAACTTGAGATACGGGAGCATTGGCCCCTTGGCTCTTGCCATACGAGGTAAACGCATCCAGATTGAATGAAACAATGGACGCGCCAGCGCTTTGAGCCCCATCCACGCCTTTGATAGATGGATGAAGTCGCGCCAACGGCGCATGCCAACCTGTTACTAGACAGCGGGCATCCGGAAAACCGCTCCCCTCAGACGTTTTAAGCTGATTCAGTGCACGTCGGGCAGCACTTCGTTCATGGAGATACCCTTTTTCCCCGCTTATTCTGAACACCACATTCGCATCAATCACAGCACTATTAAATAGCGGCGGCTGAAAATGGTTAGCGTCCCAATTTCTAAGAAACAACAGAAAAGCCTTGATACCTGGGTCGTCCTCATCCGCAAGAATTTCGAGGTGAAACGATTTGAATGCCTGGTGTTCCTCCGCTGCACGTTTGCTTGTGGCGCTGACGCCAAGAACATAACTGGTTTTATCCCAAAGAAAGTTCGGCTTCACGCCGGACGCGCGCTTTTCTGATTGCGGCACATTCATACTCTTTGGGACGGGCTTCCTACCGGACGTATCTCGAATGTCCTTGACCTCGCACACTTCCCCCGCCGGCGTCAGGACAATTTCGTAGCTGATTTTCTCTGAGCTATATCCAACGGCCGCCAGCCCTTCCTCCCCACGCGTTAACAGCCTTTGGTAATAATCATTGAGCGCCTGAAGGATCATGCAAGTGCCTCCTCGACGTCCCACTCAGGCACTTCCACAACTCCATCCACCATGGTGGCGCGGAAGAATCTGGGCATCATGTCATTTGTGAAATCTATGTCGTGCAGCATCCAGCCCAAATCACGCTCGCCCATCAGGCTCGCATCCGGCGTTAAGGTTTCCGCTGTCTCAAGCAATCTGAAATGAGCGGGAAACTCCCTTACCCCCAAGTACGGCATGTGAAAGCATTGCCCTTTGCGAGCCCGTCGATCGAAAACCGCGAGATGTTTTCCAGCTGTGTCATCAGTGCCCGCTTTATCCGTGAGGTCAAAATGGGCTTCAATGACGTATGCAACATCGCGCAGTATGGTTGCTGCCCGTTGTTGTCGATCGTCTTCGACTGACTTGACTAAGGCGCGCGTAGACCTCGTTTTCATTGCCTTAACCACTGACGCCGTTGGCAGCTTGCCACCAACTTCGTTGCGTCTCAAGGTTTCAAAGCGAATCGGACGCAGTACCTGAATGCGGTCTACCCTCCAGCGGATCGCGGGCTTCCAATGCACCGCCTCCAATATTCCCCGCGCCGCAGATGGCGTCATCACATCTTAGGAAACACGTTCTACAATCATTTCTGGACTGGTAAAACATGCGCGGTCTCCCCATACCAAAAGTCTCACTCCGAATGACATAGAAGCTCCTACCAAATTGCATTTCCCGGCTGCAGGTACGTAGGCTCATCCCAATGCAGGCCGAAGTGTTTGTCGTATAAGTCCATGTTAAGTAAAGAGACAAACTGACCACCCCACTTATGAGGTGCCACGGGAGCTACGGCACCCGCCTGCTCCAGCGCCTCAAACGCCTGACGCGGCAGCTGCACCACATACGGCTGCAGCGCGCGCGCAATACCGCTACACCTTTCAACGTGGTCAAGGCTTCGCAAAAGCTCGCGCGCTTTCTCATCCCACGGAACGATCACAGGCATCTGAACGCTGTCGATCATGCGAAACTTTGTTGCGATTGTTTCCAGGGGCAAACTGTCTACGCGGCAGGTACGAAGCATGGCCAGCAGCCCCGGAGCATCGAGTTCCCTGCTCCCCTTTTGCCAGTACAAAAGGCCGAAATACTCTTCAAGCGCTGCAGGAGCCAGGGGATCTTGGCTATGAGATCGAAGGACCTCAGCTGCCGCTTGTGCAAATTGAGTGAGTTCAGGAGGGGGTGACCACTGCTCGTTCTCCGGTATAAAAATCAGAACTTCACTTTCCTGAACGTCGCGTCGCCCTTCCCTGTTGCACCGCCCTGCAGCTTGTGCAATCGAATCGAGCCCGGCATGAGCGCGGAGCACCTGTGGAAAATCCACATCCACTCCCGCTTCTATCAGGGAGGTTGAAACGCATATGCACGGCAAACCTCGTCGCAGTTGTTCTCGTACTTTGTTCATCACTTCGCTGCGATGCTTGGCACACATCAGGGTGCTTAGGTGATATGCACCCGGTAAATCAGCTATGGCTTGATAGGCGGCGCGAGCATGTAAACGATTGTTCACAATGCACAGAGCCTGTGGTTGTGTCCGCAAGCGGTCTGTCAGTGCATCATCATCCAACCGACCAATATGGCGCACCTGGACCCGCTGGAGCTTACGGAAAAGCTCGGCAGGTTCGGGCGCCAGTTCGCGAACGCCTTCAAGGCCATCAGGGAAGGACGAACTCGTCAGCGCGGGCTGCGTCGCAGTACATAACACTACGGAAGTCCGGTAATTGCGTGCGAGCTCATCTAGAGCCGCGACGCAGGGGCGCAGTAGCTTTAAGGGCATGGTCTGAGCTTCGTCGACGACAACCACGCTACCAGCCACATTGTGTAGCTTACGGCACTGCGACGGACGAGCCGCGAATAAGCTTTCGAAAAACTGCACTGCTGTTGTTACTACGATGGGCGCATCCCAGTTCTCCATTGCCAATTGCAGTTTTTCACGGGCTTCGGAACTGCGTGCCGGATCATCGACAAATGCACTATGGTGCTCGAGTACAGCATCCTCCCCAAACTTGCCTAGCGCATTTCGAAATACCTCTGCATTCTGTTCCACAACGCTGGTGAAAGGAATCACGAAGATGACACGGTTCATTCCGTGTCGAATAGCATGCTCCAACGCGAAGGCTAGCGACGCCAGCGTCTTGCCACCGCCCGTAGGTACAGTGAGTGAAAATAGGCCTGGTAACTCACCGGCGTGTCCCCGCACATGCGATAGGATTTTGGCTCGTAAGACGTTAACGGGGCTGTCAGCGTGAAACTGAGCCAAATATTGGTCAAGTTCCTGGAGCAGAACAGGCAACGCGGGCCGCTCAGTACACCTTGAGGACTTCCCCTCCGCCTGCCTATAGAAGGATTCGGTATCGAGGTAATCGGCATCCACCAAACATGAGAACAGCATTCTCGCGAGAAATGCCTGTTGGAAAGACGCCCATTCAGCCGGTCGTTTTTGATGAGGCTTGAAATTCGCCAACGACAAACTCGCCGGAAGTGGCAGCTCTGTTTGCCAGCGTGTATCAAGTGGGGGTAACTCGGCGCATAGCCGTTCATCGAGTGGGGTGCGCGTAACTCCGCCCTTTCCGTCCGCTAGGCCCGCATGATGGCCGGCAATGCCATAGGCCAACAAGGTGCCCACAGGCCCATACCGCTTGGTGGTTTCGATAGCGCCCCAGGTGGAGTGATCAACCGCGCCGCCAAGACCGCGGATACGTTGCTGGAAGGCTGCAGTGTATTTTCCTAAATCGTGCAAACAGCCTTGAACATAGGCTAAGGGACCCGCCCCGAACACCTCGGCAAAGCTCTCAGCCAGTTTACCCACTTCTAGCAAGTGATCTTTAAGTGGGTGCCACTCTACTTCGGGCCGCTCGTTCAAAGAATGAGCATGAAACGGCTTGGACCAATTTGTCGATACCGACACCGCGACCCCCAGTCAACATACAGACCGAATCGTTGTATCAGTTAACTACAAAGCGCGTCTATATGAAAACGCAGGGGTTTGTCCTGAGTGTTGTAACACTCCTGTCGACGACGACGCTTGGCAAATGTCTGAAGCCTCCGGTTGAGGGTGCATGTTTAAAGCATCCACTCAATAGGCAACGTAGACAGAAGCCAAACAAAGCTCCGTTTGAAGAAGCGGGTCTCCGGCTCGGCGACATGCCGGATGAGCTCCCATCCTTATGTTCCATCCAGTACACCGAGCCTTCGTCTGCGAGCCGCACGTCATATGCGCAATTCGGAATATCTTTGTCGAACAACCCATCTCGCGGGCTAACTTGGGGCTTTCAACAATGCCCCCCTATTCAGTACTTGGTCGGAATGGATTCCCGCTCATCACTGACGCGCAGTCGCTTCTACGCCTACTCCACAGTCACACTCTTCGCCAGCTTCCGCGGGTTATCGACGTCCGTGCCGCGCGCCACGGCCGTGTGATAGGCCAGCAGCTGCAGCGGAATCGTATGAAGGTTCGGGGAGAGCTTGCCGTAGTTTTCCG
>CAZMVM010000145.1:0-4861 GCA_964569785.1 uncultured Pigmentiphaga sp.
GACGCCACACTGACCGCCCAAAGGACGCCTACGGCGTCCCCGCTATCCTTCCCCGCCCTGAACGGCGGGGCTTGTCGCGCACCGGGTCAACGGGCGCTCCAACCTGGCCGTGATCGCGTTTCAGCGTTATGATCGTGAGCCGCAGTCGCTTTGAAATGAGGCCACAGGCTTCGCGGCTGAACCGGCCCGCTCAAACACCGCGCTGGCACGGATACGCGATCAAACCGCAATGCAACGGCTTGGCTTCAAGCATCCCCCCCAAGCCTGGCGAGCACGGTACACGTGCCACGTACAACGCGGGCCGCCGTGCGCGATGCGTTGAATGACGTAAGCGCTCATGTTTGCAGGTTGCAACGCTAGCACGGCCACATAGGCCAGTGCATCACAACCTTTTGGAGGAGCATAATGCCTGAAATTGCAAAGTCGGAATTCTGGCGTGACATCAAACCCATCGAGAACAGCTTCAAGCCCGACGCGCTGCCCGAGGTTTATATTTCAAACGCCCCCACCGACGATGAAAAGCTTTACGTACCGTTCACAGAGACGGTATCGTCCCGGCCGTTGTGGATTTCTCCTACTCAAAACAAGTGGGCCGATATCCTGTACGCCAAAAGCGCGGGGCTGGTCAACCGGCACTATCACCCGCACGAGGTGTTCGCCTATACCATCTCGGGTAAATGGGGCTATCTTGAGCACGACTGGACGGCCTACACCGGTGATTTCGTCTATGAAACCCCGGGTGAAGGGCACACACTGGTGGCCTACGAATACCACGAACCCATGCGTGTATTCTTTGTCGTCAAAGGCCCATTGATTTGGCTCGATGAAGACGGCAATTCGGTCGGGCACTTTGATGTTCACGACTACATTGCCATGTGCCGTAATCACTATGAAAAAATCGGCCTGGGTGCAGACTACGTGAACAAATTGTTCCGATAACCCTCCGGGGCGGCAGACCCGCTGCGGCGCGCACAGGGTGGGCCGCAGGTCTGCCGCGTTGTGGCAACAATAAACCACATCACAACGCTTACGACCCCACCCGCGTATCCTTCTTTGCACTTGAGTGCCTGACGGGCACGCATGTTTGCGTGTTCAGCGCGCTGCGCCACGCCTGCTTTCAGGCAAACAGAATGCACGCGCTCCGTCAGGGAAGCGCGCTGTCCTTCGTTGCCTCAATAGTGCGTCGGTGTCTGCGGTGATACAAGGCCGCGCTCTGGCTGCCGTTATCTCCAGCGTGGGCCCCACCACGGTTCTTGCCGCATGGTAAACCGCTGCTTGGGGATACGGCCATGCACGCCTTTTACGCCGTCTACGATTTGCGTTAAGGCAAAATCCACCAACAGGCTAGACGCGGAGTACGCATCGACGCGGCTCATGCCGGCAAAATGTTGAAGCGCACCTACGCACTGTTCCACCGCAATTCGTGCCGCTTCGTCTAGATCTTCATCAAGGCCCATCACAATGTAGTGATCCGAGGTTTCGGCCAGCGGCCAGGTTTGGTCGCATTGCTTGTGCAGCACAAACTGCAGGCGCGCCACCATCGAGGTTTCAAGACCCGTCAGGTTGACCTCGCCGTCGCCCTGGGCACCGTGACCGTCCCCGGTGAAAAACAATGCTCCGGGAACCTGCACCGGCAAATACAAACGCGCACCTGCGGTAAGGTCTTTCAGATCGATATTGCCGCCGAACTTGCCGGGCGGTATGGACGACACTTTTTCCGTGGGGGCCACCGCCATAATGCCCATGAATGGCTGCAGCGGAATGTCTACCCCCGGCGCGAAGCGGGCCAGGCCCTGCTCCCTGTCGATGCGGATGACTTTCAGCCAAGGTTTATCGACCAGCCCTGGCAGCGCACCGCCGTCGGGACGCGTGAAACTGACGCCATAGTAAGGCGGCCGCGGAGTAACCGACACAACCCGTACTTCCAACACGTCGCCCGGCTGCGCATCTTCGATATAGATCGGCCCGGTCAGCAAATGCGGCCCAACGTCTTTACGCAGGGCGCGCAACGCTTGCGCAAGCTGCTGCAACGTGTCGTCGAAGGGCAAGCCATGCCGCTTGAAGAAACCCTCGGGATCTTCGGGCGGCACACCCAATCCATTAAAAGTTTCTATATCCACCACCGCGCCTGACTCAACCCGCATCACCGGTGGCACATCGGGGGCAAAGTAGCCCCAGATCATGTTCTCTGGCACGCTGCGCAGTACCGGCACATCGCCACGTGCCTCAAGATCGCTTCCCGTTGCTGTATTCACGCTGTTTTGTCTGGATGCGCCCGGGTTGCGCAGAGCAATCAACCGCACACCTACCCACCCAGCCCGGGTCGCGATCCAACTCCTTCGGTTAGTTCAATGTCTATCGACGCGGCACCGGCCGCGTCGCCCTTCACCCTTGTCGCCCTCGCGCCGGGCAAGCATGACGCCGCCCCACTTAGGCCGCACCACTGACTTCACAGCCCTTACGCCACCGCCCTTACACCAAAGCCCTTTTACGGCAGCGCTTATACCGCCGCCATCCCTAAATACGCGTGTTGCACGGCGGGATCGTTGGCCAGCACCGAGGCGTCACCGCCGCCTGTGATTACGCCGTTTTCAATGAGGTAGCCGCGATCTGCCAGTGCGAGGCTTTTGCGTACATTTTGTTCAACCAGCAAGACGCTTAAGCCCAGTTGGCGCACGTTGGCGAGGGCTTTGAAGAGCTCGCTGGTCATGATGGGCGACAAGCCTAGAGAAGGCTCGTCCAGTAAGAGAATATCGGGCGACGACATCAAGGCGCGGCCGATCGCCACCATTTGCTGTTCGCCGCCGCTCATGGTGGACACGACCTGATTCAGGCGTTCGGCCAAGCGGGGAAACAGGCTTAGCACCTGGTCAAGATTACGTTTTTCATGGGCGCGGGCACGGCGCGCGTAGGCACCCAGCGCGAGGTTTTCGCGTACGGTGAGTTCGCCAAAGATACCGCGGCCTTCGGGTACCAAGGCCACCCCCGCCTCCACCACTTCGTGGGCGGGCAACTGCAGAAGGTTGCGCCCATGCAGTAAGACGCTGCCGCCCGGCTGTGCCGGAACCAAACGGGCCAGAGCACGCAGTAACGACGATTTGCCAGCGCCGTTCGCACCCAGAATGACAACGACTTCGCCCTGCCCCACGGTGAAATCCACACCATGCAGCGCTTGATGCTTGCCATAAGCGACCGCCAGGTTGGTGACCTCAAGCATCATCGTCTCCGAGATAGGCGCGCACAACTTCGGGGTCGGACAACGCCTCCATGGGTGGGCCCTCGGCTATCTTGCTGCCGGCATTCATGACCACACACCGATCGCACAGCGAACGGATGGCGTCCATGACGTGCTCCACCAAAATAATCGTAATGCCCTCACCTCGCAGCGATTGCAACAGCGATATCCCCAGCTTCAGTTCGGATGGGTTCAACCCGGCCAGCCACTCGTCGAGCAGCAAGAGGCGCGGCCGCAACGCCAGGGCGCGGGCAAGCTCCAGGCGTTTCTGATTAATGTAAGTAAGGTCGCTGGCGGGCAACAAGGCAAACTTCAGCATGCCCACGCGCTCGAGCAAGGCATACGCAGCGGCCTCAGCCGCGTGACCGCTTTGGGGTTGGGCCCCGAAGGCCAACCCAGCCTGCACGTTTTCCAGGCAATTCATGGAGCCCAGCACTCGCACCAGCTGAAAGGTGCGCGCCACCCCGTGTCGGGCAATACGGTGGGGCGACAAGCCCTGAAGCTCGATGTTGTCGAACACGATCTGGCCCTGGTCGGGCTTGAGTGCCCCGGAAACCAGATTCAGCACGGTGGTCTTGCCCGAGCCATTGGGGCCCAGCAACCCCACGATTTCGCCGGGCCACACATCGAATGACAACCCGTTCACCGCCACCAGCCCGCCGAATCGTTTCACCAACGCGTCGATGCGCAGCAATGGCACATTGGTTGGGGTAGCAACCGCAGCAGCAGAGGCGTGCGCATGCATCGTCATGACACTCGCTCTCCATCCACCGTCGACGCTTCTATCGCGCGCGTAATGCGGGCCTGACCCAAGCCCTCGATGAGCCCGGCGACCCCTTTGGGCACCAAATACACAATGGCCATAAAGGTAATGCCGAGCAGCACGCTAAAGTAGTTGGGAAAATTTGCAGACAAATACTCGAACAGCAGCACCAACGGAATAACGCCAAGCACCGGCCCATAGAGGCGAGACGCACCGCCCAGCAGTGCCATGATCAGCACTTGAAACGAGATCACGGGGTTGAACGCAATGGTGGGGTCGATGTATGTCCAGCGGGGTGCAACCACCGCACCCACTAGCGCCATGAACACGGCGCTGATTGCAAATGCGGCCAATTTGGCCACGGTGGTGTTCACACCACTGTGCAGCGCCACCGCTTCGTCGTCGCCGATCATGCGTAGCGCCAGCCCCAGCCGGCTCACCTTGATCCACCACCCCACCAGGAACACGATAGCAGTGACGGCCACCAGCTGCCACACGATCTGACCCTGGGAAATGTCCAGAAAAATATACCGGCCCACCGAGCCCGAATAATTCACCTCGTACCAGGTAACGAGCTGGCGCATCAGCTCGGATAGCCCAAACGTGAAGATGACAAAGTACACCCCACGCAATCGCAAGGTGGACAAACCCACCACCAGGGCGACGACGAGGCTGACGCCTGCCGCCACCAGCAGCACCACCGGCCAGGGAACGACCTCGGCCAGCACCGCGGCAGTGTACGCGCCAATACCAAAAAACGCCGCCGTCGCCAAAGAGATATAGCCCGATGGGCCCGAGAACAACGCCCACGCCGTCGCCAGCGAGGTAAACGTTAACAGGGTAATGACCATAGAGACGGCGTA
>CAZMVM010000145.1:4871-8044 GCA_964569785.1 uncultured Pigmentiphaga sp.
TAGCCGCTGCCAACCAGGGGCACCACCGCACACAGGATGAGGGCAATGCAACCGATGATGCCCGTGGTCACGCGCATACGGGTTAACGTGGTGGTCATGCGCCGGCCCTCCCGAACAGGCCGGTCGGGCGAATGATTAGCACCAACAGAAACAGCGCGAACGTAGCCGCCAGCGTAAGGCCGGGGTCGATATAGGTCGCCACCAGGCTTTCAGCCAGACCCAGAATTAAGCCGGCGACGAGGCAGCCTAATAAGTTTCCTACCCCGCCCATGATGACCACAATCAGCGCCTTCATGGTGAAGACCACCCCCATGGTGGCACTAAATGTAAGAAACATGCTAATTAGCGTGCCGCTGGCGGCCACCAGGGCCCCCCCCAACGCAAACGTGAAGGCCACCACCGCCCGCACGTTGATGGCCACCAATTGCGCAGAGGTGGGCGAAGCGGCTACGGCGCGAATCACGGTGCCGCGCCGCGTGTAATTCAGCAGCAGATACAACGCCAGCCCTAACACCACCGCCACCCCCAGCGCCAGCAAGCGGTCTGCCGCCAGGGGCGACCCTGCGATCATGAACACCGAGCCGATATACGAGTAGTTGAAGTACCCACCCCCGAACATGACCAGCATGATCCCTTCCACAATGAACAAGAGACCGAAGGTGGCCAGGATGCTGTTGACTTCCAGGTCGGACTCACTGCGCGCGCGCCGCACCAATGGGTGCAGCAGTAGCTGGTAGATAACCCAGTTCAGTGCGAACGCCGCCGGCACCACCAGCAGAAGTCCCAACAAAGGGCTGACCGACATGCCCATGAACAGCCAGTACGAACTGAATGCCGCGGCGATCAGGAACTGCCCATACGACAGATTCATGATACGCGCCACGCCATACTGCAAGGTCAGCCCCATGGCCACCAGGGCATACACGCCGCCCAGGGTTAGGCCGTTCAACAAGGCATCAAGAATCGGCATAGGTGTACATGAAACGGGTGGCAAGCCTGCTCATAAGCTTAGCGACTTTTCCATTCAGGTTTCGGGAAAATAATGGGCTTGGCACCCTTTAAATCGCTGGGCTCAATGGGGTGCAGGTGCTCGCCTTGCCACTGCCCTACCGAGGCTTCTTCCATCCACATGCGGTTTTGCAGTTTGATGGGGCCAACCACGGTTTCGAACGAGCCATTGGCAATCTCGTTCATGACGGCTTTGCGATCGACCGTGCCTGCGCGCTCGATGGCTTGTTGCAATACCTGCAAGGTGGCATAAGTAACGGCACTGCCGTTGTAGTCGGCCTCGCGGTTGAACATTTCGCGGTGACGCTTGCGGTACTCGGCCGTGGCCGGAAGCTCTACACTGACCCCACCCAACCCCAACACGCCTTCGGTGTTCTCGCCAAAGCGCTCTTTAAACACGGGAAACACGGTGCCGATGGCGGTGTAGAAAACCTTGGGGTTAAAGCCCACAGCCTGAGCCTGGTCGTTAATGGCCAGTGTATCGGGCGGATAGCTGAACGCCAGGAACGCCTCGGGCTCGCGCCGGCGCACCTCATTTAAGATGGCTTGCAAATCTTGTGAGCCCAACGGATAGCTTTGGTCGTAAACAATCTCGAAGTTTTCCGCTTTCAGGCGCTCGCGGGCCGCCTTGGCTAGCTCAAGGCCAAACTGGTCGGCCACGTTTACCATGGCCACCTTGCCTTCGATTTTGCCTTCTTCGCGCAAGCGCTTCAGCAGATTGACCAGGCCGTTCGCGTAGTCAGACGAGGTGAGCGTGAAGAAAAACAAGTTGTCCCACCGCTCGCGCAACTCGGGGATGCGGTCGGAAATCATGGTGGTGGTCATGTGCGGATAATTGTGGCGGTTTAGCACCGGCCCTACCGCAAGGTTCATCGCCGTGCCCCAGGGCGGCAAAATAAAATGCACCTTGTCCTGGTTAATCAGCCGCTCGATGGCACGTACGGCTTCTTCCGAGCTGCTACGGTCGTCGTACTCGATGAACTTCACGGGCACCCGCTTGCCGTTAATTTCAATGCCACCGGCTTTTTCCAGCTCGGCCGCCCACATCTGGTAGTTGGGCAGCACGGTGGTAGCCGCGCCCCCGGCATAAGGGCCCGTTTTGGAAATGGCGTAGCCGATACGAATCTCGTCGCGCACTTCTGCCTGCGCGCCCGCGGCGGCAAAAGCCACACCCACAGCCGCCAGGCTTGACAATAACATCCGCTTACCAAACCACGTCATTACGATCTCCTCGCTTTGGTTCATCCGTTCGACACGTTTACGATGAACGATCGAACGCCTCCAAACGCTTTGTAGTGTTTAAACGCAGACTCTCCACCGCCGCGTGCAAGCGACGGTATCAGCCACCCCATGTCAGAGCCGAGGCAACTTCCCGCATACATCAGCTGCCAACCCCCTATACACAGAGCGCGGGGCTGGCTGGCTAATGCGAAGCCCGCGCGTCTTCACCCACTATTACACGCCGGCGCACCTTATTAGGCGCCATCAAAAACAGCCCCGCCCTTCGTCTTGCTAAGGTTGCGTTCCTGCTACTGGGCACATTTTCTTTGCCGTGAGAGCCGCGGCCACGAATGCCAAGCCTGCACGCATCCCCTTGATGCGCGTCGCTTTAATGCAGAAAGCCGCACAAAAGGAGCAGAACGAGACGCCAGGTTAACCCTGTGCGCGCTGGCATAAAAACAAATGAAGATCCTGGTTAACGGCCAACCCTTGTTAACCAGGATCTCGCCAAGGTTTTTGGCTTTGAGTATACCTAGGCGTAGGCCATTACCATTAAAGGGGTTTCCCTTAAGCGGCCGGTGTTGACACTTCCGCTTCTATAGTACGCGGTGCCAATCGCACGCGCCAAAACCATCCCCGTAAGGGGTCACGTCACGTACCCGTGCAGCAAACCTGAGCGCGCACTTTTTTGACAGAACAAATATTGCTTGTAACTCGTCTATTGTTGGTGGCCCGTGTCTTTATTGCAGGGCGTAAACCAGGGGTGCGTAATCCGTCTTGAAGACTTGGCGACGAGACAAGCGGCTCACCTTTCACCCTATCGGCTGGCAGCAATGAGGAAGGGCACTCGTGCGGCGTATCGCAACCTACGAGAGGCCCAACCGAACCCGTCACCGGAAACGCTCTGAGTGGTTGCAGACGGCAACCCATGCTAAACCGGCGAC
>CAZMVM010000146.1:0-6243 GCA_964569785.1 uncultured Pigmentiphaga sp.
ATAGGGGTTTAAGGTCGGATCGTTATACATCTTGAACTGACGATACGTTTTATAGCTGCAACGACCCGTTTGCATCCCGTCCAGAAGATTATCCAAACACTCGATCAAGTGCTGACGCTGTGCTTGCAATTGCTTGACTTTGTCCAGACAAGCTCGTCGGTGCTCTGCAGTAACCTCGGGACGTGTCGTTTGCAGACCCATATGGTGGAGCTTCAGGCATCCAATGGAAAGCCGATCGATAATCGAGGCAGCGGTTTCACTGTTAAACCAAATGCTCTTGGGATCTTCCGGGTGCGCTTCGCGTAAGGGCAGGGCGGTTAGGATGATCTCATCCATCATTTCGATGGCGTCATTCCGCAACTGATTGTAGCGATCTATTGCGCGTTTATTGGCCACGATTTCATGGTCAGGCGCATCCAGGCGCCGGGCCTGATCCTCCTGTGCCCACAGTAGGGCGTTGTAGCGATGGTTCATTACCACCCATCGCATGAGCCCCTGTTCCGACATGGGAGGATGCTGAAGCGGCCACCCCGGCGTTGCAACCAGAGCAGCTTGATGATCCGCAATGGCAGAGGCCCTGGGCAGCAGGGAGTGGTGTTGGTTTCGGCTGATATTAAATGCGCTCATCTTGGCACCTCCTGCCAAGACGAGAGCAGAAGCTGTGCCTGTCTACACTGCAGCGCGCGCTGGAGTCGTGTTCCGCGGAAGTGTCAATGGAATTTGGCGGGCGGCCCGGCTCAAGCCCTGTACATTATTCCGACGCAACACATGTGGGTAATAAAGAGACGGCTGCGGCGCCTGGGGCAATGCCGGCATCTCGGCCTTGGCCGTCGTGAGGGGAGGAGTGCTTTCCACCGTCCAAGGTTGGGTGGAAGCCGGTAGCACGATGGGAGTAGGGGGTGTCGCTATTGCCGGAGCTTGCCACGGATCGACACCCATAATATTCCCGTTCTCGTCATGGCGCACCACGACAATACGTACCCCCTCCGGAACTCGCCAGACGGGAAGGGCGTTATCGACCCTGGTCTCCGGGGACGGTTGGCCGTAAGCCGCCACTTCGTCGTCCCGGGCACGAATCCAGTTATGAAACGCCACGACGATAATCCAGGAAACCAATGCGCCTGCAATGCTGGCGACCACCAGAATGTAACCCATCAAACTTGCCACTTCGGCCGCACTGCCGCCTACGGTGACGAGAGAGTGGTAGATGTAAAGCGCAAAAAATACCCATATCGTGAGTACAAACACGGGCCGCAGGAAGCGGAACCACAGGGCATACAAAAAGCCGGTCAACTTGCCGTGATGCTGCAAAAAATGTTGAATGGGAGCAGCACTGATATCGATGATCAGGGATCTCATAGGTTATACCTCGGTGCTTATACCACGGTCGGGACTGGTCCAACGAGCACGCAATCGTCTCCCTTGCAGAATCACCTGCGGCAAGGCGATTAACGTCGTGATCATGCCTATCATCCAAAAGGCAATGGGGTACCACACAGCGTCGGTGAAGTATCGATAAATGCGGTAGTCGTAGCGGTAGTCGATCAAGCAACCCACCAAGAGCTGCATCAAGCAAGTCAAGAAAAGCAAGGTGCCATGCCAGCGGGGCACAATATCAAATTGCCATGCCGGCGGAAGCTCTATAAATAGTCCCAGTACTGAGAGAAGCAACAGAGTGAACATCCCGTACGCCCAGACGACGCTTAGCATGAACTCGATGAAAATCGGCCACATCAGTACCTGCTTGGGATGCAAGAGCGCAGGAAAGTACTTGAAGGCAGTTTGCAGCCCGCCTTTTGCCCAACGCAAGCGCTGTTTGAAAAGTCCGCGCAGCGATTCGGGCATGAGAATCCAAGTGAGAGCTCGCGGCTCGTAGCGCAACGTCCAACCGTGGATCTGAAGTTTCCAACTAATATCGATGTCCTCGGTCATGACATCTGGGCTCCAGTACCCAACGTCGGCGAGGGCGCGTTTGCTGAACATCGCCATCACACCTGACACGGTCATGAGGCGACCGTACAACTGCTGCGTACGCTTGATTAAGCCGATGATGGAGGAGAATTCCCCCACTTGCATACGCCCTAGCATGGACGAGCGGTTTCTGATGCGTGGATTTCCCGTCACCGCCCCAACTCGCCCGCCATTAAGGAAGTGCGGCAACATGTAAGTGATGGCATCGGGATGAGGCATAGAGTCGCCATCGATGCACAAAAGGAATTCCGCGTCAGTCAATTGCGCTGCCGTCGTCAGCCCGATTGCCTTCCCTTCGTTACGGCTTTGGTGAACGACCTGCAGCTTCGGATACTTTCTTGTAAGGACATTTAACAGTGCGCCCGTATCATCATTGCTACCATCGTTCACTGCAATGACGACAAAGTTCGGGTAACGCATGGTATAGAGGTGAGCAATCACTTCCGCAATATTGTCCGCCTCGTTGTAGCAGGGCACCACGATTGCCACCTTGGGCATGCGTGTCAGCAACATGTCACGGTAACGACGCCCACGCTCAAACAGCATGTAATACAGTAGGCCGCCGATGACCCAGAAGTAAGACATGAAAAATGGATAATAGAAAACGAAGCTGCTTATGCCGAAATGGTTTGCGTCATCCATGCATCACTCCGTTACGACCACAATATTGCCGATATCTTTGACGTTACCGACGATGCGTTGACGCGCTTCAAACTGGTTGGGCGGCATGCGTCGTATCGACAGGACGGATTGCAACGACATCACATCACGCAGCACTTCTACGTCGGGATGATTGGCAACAAAGTCTTCAGGGTAATAGCCATAATGAATGGCACCCATCCGCCTCAATGTTTGCATCTGTCGTGCGACTAAATCAGTGGGTAACGGTTGGGGCTGTCTCCAGTCAACAGTCTGCAATTCGAAAATGGTTCGGCTCAGGCCGCCCTCATCGGCAACCGCATGAACCAACTCAGACATCCATTGCACTGGATCTGACGCTCCTTCAAGAAATGGCATCGCCATCAGCGCAACGTAGTCGTAGGCCTTGAGAAACGATCGCAAATCCTGCGCATACCAAGCTTGCGCCTCGGGATTGAGCACGGGCTGAGCGTAAAGATTACGAACGACCAGCATATCGTGGCCCTTTTGATAATCCTCGACCGTGGCGACAATCTCTCGAGTAAAGTCGATAAGATATTGCGTTTTGGCTTCGGTCCAACGCTGCATCAGCTCGGGTGAGCGCCGTATTTTCTCGATATCGGGTGGCAGGCCCCAACTCTCGTACACTTTGAGTGCTGCCGGGCTCGCATCCTCGGTTTCGCCAAGGATCGCGTCGTCATGAAAAAGTATCCCGTCGAAGCTGCTTGATTTGGCAAGATCCTCATATATCTCTTCGATCATTTGCCGCACTATGGAATCGAATGGACTGAGGCGTGTGGGATGTCCCGGGCCGCGCTCAGGGCCTCCCGCACTTTGTACCGTTCGCCCGTAGGCGGGATTAGTGGGAGGCACAGAAAACGTGAGTACTGGCATCCACGCATAGACCTCAACCTCGGCCCGCGTCTTCAGCTGCCAGGCTACGCGATCGAAAAGATCCGCCCGCATCGGCATGTGTCGGTTCGGAAAATAAAGCTCGGTAATCTCACCCGTTCCCTTTTCGTCGGCGAACGCTTGCAGGTACACCGCGCTGGGCCGCAGGTCTTTGATCCGATCGATGAGGCGTGATAGGTTGCGTTCCTGCTGTGCCGGATCCGGATCGTAAACATAATCGAGATCGACCTGGACAATGCGCTGCACGGGGTGGAAGACGCCGCTGTCTTCTGCGGGCGAACGTAAGGCGTAGGGCAGGGTGCCAGCCGTAGTTTCGTAATCGAGGAGGGCGCGGCGAACGTGTTGCAAGGGGACATCCCGCGTATTAGGACCGGGCCGCAGTGTTAGCATGATTTCCATGCCAAGCTCCTTAGCAATGGCGTCCGTGTCACGGTTTTGCATACCATACGGCCAGGCAATCACTCGTGGGCGTTTGCCGGTATGAAGCTCGATCAGACGCATGCTTTCTGCTAGGTCAGCGCGAATGCGTTCGGTGTACTCGGCGTCGGTTTCGTACCGGCCTTCATCTGCCTTCCAGATACGCGTGGTGGCAGCTGCTTTCTCGTTGCCTTGGGGGTTCGCAATAACTCCGCGATGCAGATTATGCGTATGCGACGCAAATTCGATCAACGGTGATTGCGCCATTTCCCGCACCTGTTCCCACGAGAAAAAAGTATTGCGAGGTACGGATAAGCGCTGGGAGAGCTTGATTGACTGGTCTTCAGGTACTTCAAGCCAGCTGGTCACCAAAGCGAAGACCGCAGGGTAGTTAAACTTCTTCAAGAGCGGCCAGACTTTGCTGTACCCACTTTCATAACCATCGTCGAAGGTCAGCAGGATGGGGCGCGGGGGCAGGGGTGCTCCTCCGGAACGTGATTCCAGAATTTGCGAGACACTGACAGGGTTATACCCATTGGTTCGAATCCAGTCGAATAAATCCGCCAGCGTGCGCGTCTCGATCGCAAACTGATCCGGATAATAGCTGAATGACTCCCCCAAATTGTCACGCACATCATGCAAACAAAGAACTCGAAACGTATATCCGTCGTCAGGATCAGGCGGAGGAAGAAGATCCAATTGAAACCCCTGCGCACCGGGCATGGGCAGCATCAGCAAAAAGCCACTCAGTCCCAGGAACAGAATCATCAGCCGGGACGCTAAATTCGTTGCGGTATCACGCATAAGCGAACATCTCTCGAGAGATTGAAATCAGAAAGGAATACCGAGACTTAGATAAACGCGCAGACGCGATTCCATCGCGCCGTCATAGGGACGGCGGCCATAACCCACGCCATACGTGATCACACGGTTCTTGGGCATCTCCCAACTCTGTTCAAGCCGCACTTCCCACAGGCCTTTGGCCGAGAATCCAGTTTGGTCGTACATGCCGGCAGTGAGGTAGGCTCGTTGATAAAACACATAGCGGCCGTTGCGCCACGGATTCCATTGATACATTCCAGTCGCTTCAACGGTTACATCCTTTTTGGGGCTGAAGTAAGGGCGATCCTGTAGCCGATTTCTGGCATGAGAAACACTCAACCATCCCGCAATTGAATGGCGTGGACGAGCCCACAAATGTTGGTATAGCGTCGCCGACACCTGGTGCCGATGATTGCTATCGCTATAACGGGCGAATGTGTAACCAAGATCCACATAGGTTCGACGCGTAGGCTGATAGCGGACAGAGGCCGTCGCATGCCACCCATGGATGCCTTGTTGGTAAGCTTTCCACGGCACCTCGTTGCTATCCGTATCTGCCGCAAACTGAATGCGCCATCCGTCAGTCGGGTAGTAGTTCAGCATGCCCGACACACCGTAGCGTCCCACCCGTCCGGTCGATCGGTGTACTTCAGCACTGACTTCAACGGGCGTTGACCGATATTCCAGACCAATCCCGTTGCGCACCCGGGAAATGTTCTCGTCTTCGAGATAGCCGCGTGCCGTATACTGGTGCCCAAAAACGCGCCAGTTATAATTGAAAGGTGCCGAGTACGCACGAGTATCCACGGCCCATTCCTTTTCTGCCGTGGTAGCCGCCTGGTCATCACCAAGGCCTGCGCCCGCTTCGATCTCAATCTCGGGCGATTGGTAAGCGTCCCACTCGCGTCGAAGGTTTCTCACCTGACTGGCCTCAGGAAATCGCTCAGCCAGAGGAATGATGATTTTCTCTGCAGTACGATAATCGCGGACTGCTAACGATGCCTGCGCGAGCCCAGTGGCGGCACCCACGTCGTTCGGTCGCTCAAGCAACGCAACATAATAAGCATCGCGCGCCTCCATCGGGCGACCATCACCCATCCTCGCGTCGGTCGCGGCATTACGCAAAGGCGAGCTGTAGGGTGCGTCATGTCGTAACAAATACATCGCACGCATCCCTGCGTCGGTCTGTCCGGTATAAAGCAGATATTGTGCGTGGAGCCGGTGGTAACGCTGAAAATCCGGGTTGGGTTGTTCGGGAACCGGTGCAACTTCGATCCACGGCGGCGATTCCTTCTCGATTTGATTCAATTGTTCCAGCGCTCCCTCGTAGCGACCGCGATCAAGATAAGCGTAAAACAAGCTCTCCCGGACCGCGGGACGATCGATGTCCCGAGGCCCGCTGTACTGAAGTGCTGCGTTGTATAAATCAATCGCTGGATCCAAGCGTTCCTGATACGCATATGCATTGGCAGCGGAAACTAA
>CAZMVM010000146.1:6253-8007 GCA_964569785.1 uncultured Pigmentiphaga sp.
GGGGTAAATGTCCACCCAAGGACGATCGATTGATTCGAACAATCTAATGGCATCCTGCATATGCCCGCGCAAGCTTAGCCCATAAATCATGTCGTACTTAACAGTGTTACGAAGATCGTCGTACTCCGGTTGATTAGGAACGCGATTAAGCAGGTCCCACCCCTCAACAAGCGCTTGATCGATCGTCTCAATCCGTTCCGGACCGGTAAGCAGGCGCATTTCTGTCTCTGCCCACCGCAAGCGCTGGGCGATCGAGGCATGCTCAAAGCGCAGCAGCTCTAGTGTTGTGAATGAGTCTGGATTAGCCCGTGCTAAATCCACTGCGAGCCCCGCGGCACCGATGTCCAGTGCGTCCAGTGCACGCTGACGTACACTTGGCTCCTGTTGCGCCATGACACTGGCACATATGCAAAGCGAGATCGCCCCCAGCACGCTGGGCAGTGATGAACGCGTGCGCGGGGGACGCGATAGTGTTCCGGACAATCGTTTCGGAGGCATGAGCTTCAGCTGTCTCTAAGGCGTCGAGGACGGTATCGGATTTCCCGGATGAACCGATTAGGATCAAGTGCCGGGTTACATACGAAGTGCAAATAGTGCAAATTGCGGTGGTCGCAGGAGTGCGATCCGGGCCTTGCATGTTAGGTGTGCCGGTTTGTCCGAACAACGCCCCATAAGGTTTAGGAACTGCAGCCGTATTCAGGTTGCTTAAGAAGCTTTGGTAGAAAAGGAGATCGAACGCATTAAAGCGTTCGGCGGCTAGGGTAGTAGGCCGGTGTTCGGGTCGCAAAACCAGAGTTCTTAAGTGTTGTAGAACCCGCAGCACCTACTCCATCTTCACGATGCCGCAACGCACGAAATCCCACTAACGTTTGTCCGACAGCCCGTCCACCAAATTTTCTTTTGTCAAATTCGGGACGGGAAAGGGGTTACTCCATGTATGCAGCGGCGCTCATCGATGAACATCCAATATTGCGCCTGGGTTTGGCACGTATTCTGGGGAATATCGGAGAGCTGAAGGAAGTGAGAGTGCTCGACCCGCTGACGCTCGCTGCTGAGACGCCTTCCGATCCAACGCTCAACGTGAAGATATTGCTCTTCGGTATTTCTTCTAACCCTACGAACGATAGACGCTTGTTTGACCGAGTGGTGGCAGCAGTGCAACCGGAACTCACTCTGCTTCTGGGTGATGATACGGATAACATCCCATTCGAACACCCCACCATTGTGGGACGCATTCGCAAGTCTGCGCCATCCGCCCTTATCGAAGCCGCGGTGCGGCTGGTTTTGGCGGGAGGTGCATGTTTTCCCTATCCTCGCGTAGAGGCTACAGGATCCTCTGGCACGCCATCTCCCCTGACTTCATTTGCAGCCCGGCGCGCAATGTTGCGCACGGCAGAGCCGAGTTTTTTCGAATGGCCCAGCGAACGCACGATCGCCCTCCAAGCACGAAAGTTATCAATTACGCCGCGTCATTACGAAATCTTGCTGCTGAGGGCGCATGGACTTACGCCAAGAGAAGTAGGAAGAATGCTAGGTATATCGGAAGCTACCGTAAAGTCGCACGCGTCGGCAATGTATCGTCGCTTGGGTGTTTCTAATTATTTGGAGGCGGTCGAAGAAGCCCAGCGTCGGGGGGTTGACCCCATGCGAAAGTTTCACGACGAAGAGCCTGAGGTGGCGGAGTAATGTCCCAATTTAAAAACTCACTGAGAACGGCACACTATGCGATTGCTTCAGGCAGGAAGTAACGTTAG
>CAZMVM010000147.1:0-7963 GCA_964569785.1 uncultured Pigmentiphaga sp.
AGCAGTGGCATCAAGAGGTACTGGAAACATTGATTGGCCAGCTGGGCGTTAATTTTGCCGGGACCAGTAATGTGCATTTTGCCAAGCAGTATGGCGTGACGCCGTTGGGCACCATGGGGCATGAATATTTACTGGCCTGTCAGGCCCTGGGACCACGCTTGCGAGACTCTCAAGTGTTTGCTCTGGAGACTTGGGCACGCGAATACCGTGGCGACCTCGGCATTGCAGTGTCAGGCGTGTATGGGCTCGATGCCTTCTTGCGCGATTTCGACATGTACTTCTGCAAATTGTTCGATGGCGCACAACACGCGTCAGGTGACCCCTACGTGTGGGGCGAACGGTTACTCGAGCACTATCAGAATAACCGTGTCGATCCTCGTAGCAAGACGTTGGTGTTCTCGGACGGGCTGACGTTTCCCCTGGCCATCGAGTTGTCACGCCGGTTTTCCAGCCGTTGCAATGTTGCCTTCGGTATCGGTACGAATCTTACCAACGACTTTGGTCGTGAACCCTTGAAAATAGCGCTGGAGATGACGCGCTGTAATGGCCAGCCGGTTGCAAAAGTGACCGACACCCCTGAAACGACCCTGTGTGAAGATCCCGCATACTTGGCCTATTTGCGGCAGGTCTTCCAGTTTGAAGGTTAACGAGCCCCAAAGTGATTTCTACATCGAATCTTACGTTGCAGTTCGGCCCCAAGCCGCTCTTTGAGAACATTTCTGTGAAGTTCGGGGAGGGCAATCGATATGGGCTGATCGGGGCGAATGGTAGCGGCAAGTCGACGCTGATGCGGATCATTGGTGGCGATTTGGAGCCCTCCGCAGGAGGTGTCACGCTGGAGCCTAAAACGCGGGTCGGCAAACTGCGCCAAGATCAGTTTGCGTACGAGGACATGCGGGTGCTCGACGTCGTATTGATGGGTCATGCGGAAATGTGGGACGCGATGCGCGAACGCGACGCGATCTACGCAAATCCGGATGCCACTGAAGAAGAATACATGCGGGCAGCCGAGCTTGAGGCACTCTTCGCGGAATACGGTGGCTACACGGCAGAGGCTCGCGCGGGCGAGCTCTTGTTGGGTCTGGAGTTACCCGTGGAACAGCATCATGCGCGGATGAGTGAAATCGCGCCGGGATGGAAACTGCGGGTACTGCTGGCCCAGGCACTGTTTTCCGATCCTGATGTGTTGTTACTGGATGAGCCCACCAACAACCTGGACATCAACACGATTCGCTGGCTGGAGGGGGTGCTGAACGGGTATCGCTCTACCATGATCATCATCAGCCACGACCGGCACTTTTTGAATGCCGTGTGCACCCATATGGCTGATCTGGATTACGGCACGTTGAATGTCTACCCCGGCAATTACGACGATTACATGCTAGCGGCCGCGCAAGCTCGGGCTCAGGTCTCCGCGGCCAATGCAAAGGCCAAGGAACGGGTGCAAGAGCTGCAGGAGTTCATTCGACGGTTTTCTGCCAACAAATCGAAGGCGCGACAAGCCACTTCGCGCTTGAAACAGGTCGACAAGATTCGCGCCGAGATGATCGAGGTGAAACCGTCGTCGCGCCAGCATCCCTATATCCGCTTTGAAGCGGCCAAGGTGTTGCACCGCCTCGCACTGGAAGTCGAAGACTTGTGTAAATCGTTCGACGCCCCTGTGATTCAAGGTTTTTCCGGCATGTTCGAAGCCGGAGAAAAAGTCGCTATCATCGGGGCGAACGGAGTGGGTAAGACCACGCTCCTCCGACTTCTTGCTGGCGATCTCGCCCCCGACAGCGGTAAAGTGAAATGGTCCGATCATGCCGATCTTGGTTACATGGCTCAAGACGTCTCCGCAGAGTTCACCGAGGGGGCAGATTTATTCGAGTGGATGACGCAATGGCGTCAGCCGGGCGACGAAGACCAGGCCGTCCGGTCGGTATTGGGACGTCTGTTGTTCAGTGCTGACGATTTGCGTAAGAAGCCGGCCGTGCTGTCGGGAGGCGAGAAGAACCGGATGGTCTTTGGCCGACTGATTTTGGGTCGTCACAACGTCATGCTGCTTGACGAACCCACTAACCACTTGGATATGGAATCGATCGAGTCCCTGCAGCTCGCACTCGATAAATACAATGGCACACTTTTCTTCGTATCCCACGACCGTGAATTCGTTTCGGGTATTGCCACGCGCATTATCGAGCTACTCCCCGATGGCAATATCATGGATTATCAAGGGACATACGACGATTACCTGGTGGCCCGCGGAATCGAGGAATAATCATGGCGTCGGCGTCACTGAATGAATGGCTTCATTATTTGGAATCGATACACGCGAAGCCAATCGAGCTAGGGTTGGAGCGGGTGCGTGCAGTTGCGGAACGGCTCGAGCTCAAGTTGCCGTGTCTGACGATCGCAGTAGCCGGCACGAATGGCAAAGGCTCAACCTGCGCTATGTTGGAAGCGATCCTGCTTGCAGCGGGGTATCGGGTGGGAACTTATTCTTCACCGCATCTGGTGCACTTCAACGAGCGAGCGCGCATCAATGGCCAGCCAGTCAGCGACGAGCTGTTGGTGCGTGAGTTTGAGGCAGTCGAGGCCGCACGTGACGGCGTATCGCTCACTTATTTTGAGTTCACCACGTTGGCCATACTGCGGCTTTTTGCCCAGAGTGCACTCGATGTAGCCATTCTCGAGGTAGGCTTAGGGGGTCGTCTCGACGCCGTCAATATCATTGACGCCGACTGTGCCATTGTTACCAGCATTGATATCGATCATACAGAATGGTTGGGTAATACCCGTGAGGAAATCGGGCTGGAAAAAGCACATATCTTTCGGCCAGGGCGGCCCGCCATCTGTTCTGATCCCCAGCCGCCAGAATCTCTGGTGCGGTACGCTGAAGACGTCGGCGCCGATTTTTGGCGTTTCGGGCGCGATTTCAATTATGCCGGCGACCGTCAGCAATGGAGTTACGGGGGACGCTCCCGTCGGCGCAATTCCCTGGCTTACCCCGTGTTGCGCGGAGCCAATCAATTGCTGAACGCCGCGGGGGCGTTAGCGGCACTCGAAGCGCTGGAAGGGCAACTTGCTATACCCCAGCAGGCGGTGCGGCAGGGCCTCCTTAATGTCAACCTTCCAGGCCGATTCCAGATCGTGCCCGGACGCCCGGCCATCATACTTGACGTGGCGCACAACCCGCACGCCGTCGCGGTGTTGGCCCAAAACCTCGACAGCATGGGTTTTTTCCCCTATACGTATGCCGTGTTCGGCATGCTGGCTGACAAGGACGTCGATGCCGTGATTGCGCGTCTGGGTGACCGCATCGACCACTGGTACTGCACCGACCTGCCCGGACCCCGTGCGGTCAGCGCTCAATCGCTCGCGGCCCGGCTCAGGGCGGCAGGTGTTCCCGAGAATGATCCGGAGCGTAGCGTGACGGTGTGCGACAACCCCATGCAGGCCCTCACGCGGGCACGCGAGCGGGCCAGTGAGAATGATAGAATCGTAGTCTTTGGCTCCTTTCTGACAGTGGCTGAGGTTTTATCCCATGGGGATCTTCACGCGCAAGCACAAGAATGACGCCGCGTCCGTCGACCAAAGGTCAGATACGGCCTACACGCGGCGACGCTCATCAGCTGGGCGCGACGAGGTAGCAAGGGAGTTGCGGCGACGTGCCCGCCGACGCTTATTAGGCGCCATCGCCATGGTGCTAGTGGCAGTGATCGTGCTGCCCATGGTGCTCGACTCCGAGCCCGTGCCGCTGCCCGATGACGTTGCCATCAGTATTCCTAGCCAGCGCACTCCCTTCGAACCCCGGTTTAGCGCAGGCATTTCAGCACCGGAGCAAGCGGGATCGCCTGCCGAAGGCGAGCCTGACGACGCTGCGGCTGCCTCGCCGTCAGCAGACCCGTCCGCTGGCGGGGCCGACCCGCGGGTTCCGGCTAGTATCGCGTCCATTACGCCCGTAGAAAGTGGATCAGCAGCAACGCCACCCGCGCAAGCCTCTTCCCAAGCAACGGAGCGGCCGCAGTCCGCAGCGCAAGCAAGTCGTTCCAACGAAGAAGCCCAGGCTTCTGCGTCGACACGGTCCCCGGCCCCTCGGGCGCCCCAGCCAAACGCTGCGGCTCAGCAAAAAGAGGCCGAGGCTGCTCGTGCACTAGCGCTGTTGCAGGGTAAGCCGGTTCCACCGCCGCCCGCTGCGTCGTCCCGTTCGTCCAGCAGCCGTTATGCTGTCCAGGTGGTTGCCGTGCGTTCGCGTGAAGGTGCCGATGATTTGCTCGTCAAATTGCGTAATGCGGGTTTGACGGCTTACATAGAAACGATCAAAACTCCTGATGGTCAAGTGCACCGGGTACGACTTGGTCCATTCGAAACTCGCGCACAAGCCGAAAGCGCGCAGGCGCGTTTGAAGTCGATGCCCGGAGGCTACAACGGTAACCTGGTGCCCCTGTGACAGGTTTTGACTTCGTCGTACTAGCAGTCATCACCGCATCTGTCATTCTTGGCATGGTGCGGGGCTTAGTGCGTGAAGTCTTGTCGCTCATTGCTTACGCTGCCGCTATTTTGGGCGCAGTGTGGTGGGCGCCCAGCGTACACGATGTGCTTCTTCCCTACATTCAGAACGATTTATTGCGCCTGGCAGTTGCCTATGTGGGTGTATTTCTAGCGGTACTAACTATTGTGGGGCTCATCAACCTTGCGGTCAGCGGGCTGATTCGGTCAACGGGGCTTGCTCCGGCCGATCGGGGCCTCGGCGCGATTTTTGGTCTAGTCCGGGCTGGTTTGCTCATTATGGTGCTGGTCGTGGCCGCAGGATACACGCCACTGCCGGCCGAGCCCTGGTGGCGTCAGGCCTGGCTGGCGCCAGCTGTGGAGCAGGGGGTGGTTGCCGTGAAGCATCAGTTACCGGCTTCCGTTGCGCATTGGGTACCTTATCCCTATGCGGGCCCCCAGCTCCTGCTTGAAGCGTCTGGGCAGCCCCATACGACAGGCCACACACCGGTTGGCGTGCCCTAGCTTCGCTCATGCTGCGCAGTCTGCATAGAATTTGCAAGCGTGTGCCGGCTCAAATCGGGATAGGGCGAACAGCTGGCGGTCAGGCTGGCGTTTATGCCGGGTAATGATTTGTTCAATACTGCATACAAGCAGTCAAGGATCCACCATCCATGTGCGGAATCGTAGGGGTAGTCGCCCGCTCTCCCGTCAACCAGCTGATTTACGACGCATTACTCCTGTTGCAGCACCGTGGTCAGGACGCCGCGGGCATCGCGACGGCGCACAATAATGTGTTTAGCATGCACCGCGCGCGGGGGCAGGTGCGGGACGTTTTCCGAACGCGTAACATGCGGGCGTTGCCGGGCACCTGCGGGATCGGCCAGGTGCGCTATCCCACTGCGGGCTCCAGTGACAATGAAGAAGAGACGCAGCCGCTTTACGTCAATGCCCCATTCGGGATTGTCTTTGCCCATAACGGAAACCTGACAAATCACCTGGAGCTGCGGAAGGAGCTGTTTCTCATCGACCGACGTCACATCAACACGAACTCCGACTCGGAGGTGTTGCTAAATGTGCTGGCGCACGAGCTACAGCAGGTAGCAACAGGTGTGTCGCTCGACGAAGACGCATTGTTCAGCGCGGTAGCGCGCTTGCATCGGCGCGTGCAAGGCGCGTATGCCGTGGTTGCCCATATTGCCGGGTACGGCATGTTGGCGTTCCGGGATCCATTCGGCATCCGGCCTTTAGCGCTCGGTTTCAAAGACACCGATGACGGACCCGAATGGATGGTGGCTTCGGAGTCGGTCGCTTTGGAAGGCACGGGTTTCAGGTTCGTACGCGACATCGCGCCAGGTGAAGCCATTTACATCACGTTAGCCGGCGAGCTTATCGCGCGCCAATGTGCGGAGCGCCCCGTCCTGGCGCCCTGTATGTTCGAATACGTTTACTTGGCGCGCCCCGATTCGCTTATGGACGGTGTGTCCGTGTACAGCGCCCGGCTGCGTATGGGCGAAACGTTGGCAGAACGCGTTGCCAAACAATTGCGCCTGGGTGATATCGATGTCGTGATGCCCATCCCGGATTCAGCACGGCCGGCGGCCATGCAGCTGGCGCACCGACTCAACCTGGAGTATCGGGAGGGTTTTATCAAGAACCGCTACGTCGGACGCACTTTTATCATGCCGGGTCAAGCAGTACGTAAGAAATCAGTGCGTCAAAAATTAAATGCGATTGGGGTGGAGTTCAAGGGCAAGAACGTACTGCTGGTAGATGATTCCATCGTCCGTGGTACTACCAGCGGTGAAATCGTCGATATGGCGCGTGCGGTTGGAGCGAACAAAGTCTATTTCGCCTCCGCTGCGCCCCCCGTCCGCTGGCCGAACGTGTATGGCATCGATATGCCAACTCGGGGTGAACTCATCGCTTTTGGCCGCTCGGACGAAGAAGTAGGGCGCATCATCGGCGCTGATGGTCTGGTCTACCAAGAGCTGGAGGCCATCAAAAAAGCAATAAACGACGTTAATCCCGCTCTCACTCAGTTCGAAACTTCGTGCTTTGACGGACATTACATTACTGGGGATGTAACCGACGAGTTGCTGCAACGGCTGGAGGCAGCCCGGGTGGGATGACCTCAGTATGCTCCGGTTGCTATGGCGTTGCGAGCATAAGTAAATCACTAAATTGTAGTTTGTCTGGACGAGCTCGATTCTTAATATCAAGCGACAAGAGCTGCTGCTTTATACGCGAAAAGCGGCACATGTCTATTTTCGTTCAGGCGGGATACATGTATGTGTACAGTCCGGTCGACCAGGACTTAGTCGACCAACGGGTGGAACAGTTTCGTGGGCAGGTGCAGCGATACCTGGCTGGCGAGTTAACCGATGCCGAGTTTTTGCCGTTGCGCCTGCAAAACGGTTTGTACATACAAAAGCATGCGCCCATGCTGCGCGTGGCAATTCCTTACGGCATGCTGGCGTCCTACCAGCTGCGCAAACTGGCGCAAATAGCACGGCGCTGGGACAGAGGCTACGGGCATTTCACTACGCGACAGAATATTCAGTTCAATTGGCCGCGTCTGGAAGACGTACCCGACATTCTCGCCGAGCTGGCCACGGTGCAGATGCACGCCATACAAACCAGCGGGAATTGCATACGTAATACCACCACCGACCACTTTGCCGGGATCGCGCCCGATGAGATTGTCAATCCGTTGGTCTGGTGCGAGCTGATCCGCCAATGGTCGACGTTTCATCCGGAGTTTGCCTTCTTGCCGCGAAAATTCAAAATAGCGGTCAGTGGCAGTGAACAGGATCGTGCGGCCGTCGGCGTGCATGACATCGGCTTGCAAGCGAGACGCGATGAGGCCGGCGAATTGGGCTTTCGCGTGTGGGTGGGTGGAGGGCTCGGTCGCACCCCCGTTCTGGGCAGTCTCATACGGTCATTCGTGCCATGGCAGCATCTCCTGACCTATCTGGAGTCGATTCTCCGCGTATATAACCTCTACGGCCGACGCGACAACAAGTACAAGGCTCGAATCAAAATTTTGGTGCGCGAAATGACGCCAGAAGTGTTCGCGGCCAAAGTTGAAGAAGAGTTTGCCCATGTACGGGGCGGACCGGGCACGCTTGATGAAGCGTGGGTGAACACCATCGCCGAACGATTCACCCAACCTGCCTATGTGCCACAGCCGGTCGACGACGGCGTGGCCCAGCTTGCGGCAACTAACCCTCGATTTGCACGTTGGTTACGCACGAATGTGCATTCTCACAGGGTTGCGGGGTATGCGGCGGTGACTGCCTCGATGAAGCCATTGGGCAAGCCGCCCGGCGATATTACCGCCGAACAGATGGAACTAGTCGCCAACTTGGCGGACGCTTACAGCTTCAGTGAGGTCCGGATCACGCACGAGCAAAATCTGGTGTTTCCGGATGTTCCTCGCCGTCACCTTTACACGCTCTGACATGCGTTGGAAGAGGCAGAGCTTGCGACC
>CAZMVM010000148.1:0-7946 GCA_964569785.1 uncultured Pigmentiphaga sp.
AGCGCCTTGCGCTTGCCGGTTCTGGCATCGGCCGCACCAAGCGAAGCCGATGGCAACATGCCAAGCGAACCGGTCAGCATTGCCGCAACATCGGAAAGCAGATCACCAAAAAGGTTATCCGTGACGATCACGTCGAATTGCCGGGGGTTCTTCACGAGCTGCATCGCGGCATTGTCAACGTACATGTGCGTGAGCTCGACGTCTGGATACTCACGTGAAACGTCGATGACGATGTCGCGCCAGAACTGGGACGTCTCGAGCACGTTAGCCTTATCGACACTGCAGAGGCGCTTGCCTCGTTTTTGCGCAGTTTCAAAGCCCACACGCGCGATTCGCCGCACTTCTTCCTCGGCATAGCGCATCGTGTCGAAACCCTCTTGCTGGCCGGCAAATGGACCGTCGGGCGCCTCGCGCACGCCCCGCGGCGTGCCGAAATAGATATCGCCCGTGAGTTCGCGAACGATGACGATATCCAGCCCCGCCACCACTTCGGGCTTCAAGGTGGACGCATTCGCCAGCTCGGGATACAAAATCGCCGGTCGGAGGTTCGCAAATAACCCCAAGGCCTTGCGCAGCCCTAGAATGGCTTGTTCCGGCCGGAACTCGCGGGCAAGCTGGTCGTACTTCCAATCGCCCACCGCGCCAAAAAGCACGGCATGCGATGACTTGGCAAGCTCGAGCGTGGACGGCGGTAACGGATGGCCGTGCTGGTCGTAGGCGGCGCCACCCACTGGCGCCTGTTCCAAGGTGACATCGATGCCCAACGCGCTGACGACGCGCATGGCCTGCTCTACTATTTCCGGCCCGATGCCATCACCCGGAAGCACCGCAATCTTAAAGGACATAAAGCGACGATTTAAAAGCGAAAATGAAAGGCGGCGCGTTGCCGTTGAGCTCAGACACCGAGCGGCTCGGCCGCCAACCAGCTGTGCCGTGCCATGCGTTCGGCTTCGTACTCCCGGATCTTGTCGGCCTTCTGCAAGGTAAGCCCGATTTCATCCAAGCCGTTCAATAGACAATACTTGCGGAACTCGGAGATTTCGAAAGACATCTCGCGACCATCGGGCGCAATCACCACCTGCCGCGGCAGGTCGACGGTGAGCCGGTAGCCTACAAATGCATTCACCTCGTCGAACAGGCGTGACACCTCGAACTCGGTTAGTACGATAGGCAAAAGCCCCGTCTTGTAGCAGTTATTAAAAAAAATGTCGGCAAATGACGGCGCAATAATCGCCCTGAACCCGTACTCCTGCAACGCCCACGGGGCATGCTCACGGCTGGAGCCGCAACCAAAGTTTTTGCGGGCCAGCAGAATGGAAGCGCCTTGATAGCGCTCTTGGTTTAGGACGAAGTCTGGGTTGAGCGGACGCTTGGAGTTATCCATGCCGGGCTCACCATGATCGAGATACCGCAGCTCGTCGAACAAGTTGGGCCCGAACCCCGTGCGCTTAATCGATTTCAAGAACTGCTTGGGGATGATGAGGTCGGTATCGACGTTCTCGCGATCGAGCGGAGCGACTAAACCTTCATGTACCGTAAATGCCTGCATGCCAACTCCTTAGCGCAGTGCGCGCACGTCAACAAAATGGCCTGCCACCGCAGCAGCAGCTGCCATTGCCGGGCTAACCAAGTGGGTACGACCGCCCTGCCCCTGTCGCCCTTCAAAATTGCGATTAGAGGTGGACGCGCATCGCTCACCTGGTTCGAGACGATCGGCATTCATGGCCAGACACATGGAACACCCGGGCAAGCGCCACTCGAAACCCGCAGCGATAAAAACTTTGTCGAGGCCCTCTTGTTCGGCCTGCTGCTTCACGAGCCCTGAACCCGGGACGACCATCGCCTGCTTGACATTCGCTGCGACACGCTTGCCACGAACAACTTCCGCTGCTGCCCGCAGGTCTTCGATCCGAGAGTTCGTACACGATCCGATGAAGACACGATCGACGCGCACTTCAGTAATGGGTGTATTTGGCGTCAGACCCATGTATTCGAGTGCACGCTCCATGCCGCTTCGCTTGACCGGGTCTTTCTCGCGCTCGGGGTCGGGCACCCGACCATCGACCGGTACGACCATTTCAGGCGACGTGCCCCAAGTGACCTGCGGTTTGATCTCGCGCGCATCAATTTCTACAACGCGGTCGAAATGTGCGCCTTCATCGCTATGCAGAGTGCGCCAATATGCCACAGCCTGATCCCACGCGGCACCAACGGGCGCAAAGGGACGACCACGGAAGTATTCGATGGTTTTGTCGTCGACCGCGACCAAGCCGGAACGTGCGCCGGCTTCGATCGCCATATTACAAATCGTCATGCGCCCTTCCATGGAGAGCGCACGGATGGTGCTCCCAGCAAACTCGATGGCGTGCCCCGTGCCCCCTGCGGTACCAATCACACCGATGATGTGCAGAATGATGTCTTTTGCAGTGCAACCCAAGGGAAGCTCGCCCTCGACGCGAATGAGCATGTTCCGCATCTTTTTTGCCAGCAGTGTTTGCGTGGCCAGCACATGCTCGACTTCCGACGTACCAATGCCGAACGCCAGTGCACCGAAGGCACCATGGGTACTGGTGTGAGAGTCGCCGCAAACCACTGTCATCCCTGGCAATGTCGCGCCCTGCTCGGGTCCGACCACATGGACAATACCTTGGCGCCGGTCGTTCATGCGGAACTCAGTAATGCCAAAGGTTTCGCAATTGGCGTCCAATGTTTCGACCTGAAGACGTGAGACCGGGTCTTGAATTCCCTGTTCGCGGTCGATCGTGGGCACGTTGTGATCGGCAACTGCCAGGTTAGCGTGTACGCGCCATGGCTTACGTCCGGCTAGGCGCAACCCCTCGAACGCCTGCGGACTTGTCACCTCGTGCAAAAGGTGCCGATCGATATACAGCAAGCATGTGCCATCGTCTTCTTGGTGAACGACGTGCTCATTCCACAATTTGTCGTACAGGGTCTGTGCCATGGTTTTGTAACCTAAGCCAAGGGCGCGCCTTGCCAAATCAGCGGCGCAATCTGCCCATTAATAACGAAGGGGTAACGTTTTATTATGCCACACGCCTTGCTGTGCAGCAGGATGAAACCGCCTCACGAAAGCCATGAGATACACGGCTTTGACCGCATGCTTTCCAAGCAGGAGTGGCCCTGTTGATGTGAGCTTTTCGCCGCTTGAGCGCAGGCCGGCTCACCCTCGGAGCAGAAATTCAGCGACAAGCTCTAGATGCTGCGCATTCATTAGCGTTGGGGCATGGCCTACATCTTCAAGCTGAACCAGGCGAACGTTCTTGTTTCGCTGCACCATTTCTTGCGCGGTATCTTCGAGAAGCAGATCAGAACGACGTCCGCGCAGCAACAGGGTAGGACACGCAATTGCCTCGAAGGCGCGCCATAAGATGGCCTCCCCTGCAGCAGCCTCTTTGGCATCCCAATGCGCAAAAGGTCGACCGATGGCCGGATCGTAATCTTTCAACCAACGATTTCCCTCTTGTTTGACCACGTAGCGCGTTAAATGTTGCCACTCAGAGTCGGTATGTTCGCCAAATGATGCGTTTACCGTACGCATATAGGCGACGGCGTCCTCAAAGGAAGCAAAATCGGTTGGGTCGTTCACGTACTCCCCAATCCGCTCTAGCGCGTCCTGGGGCAAGTGCGGCCCGACATCGTTCAGCACCATACGCGAAATGGGTGGTAAGCGGTTGACCGGGAGTGATGCTCTCTCGGCCCGGTGGGCGGCGGTTGAACCTCCGGGTAAGCCCGCCAACGTAATGCCCAGCAAACCACCCATTGACGTTCCCACCCAATGTAACTCGCGGGCCTGTATCCTCGCCAACAAAGTGACGACGTCGGCAAGATACTGCGGCAGCACGTAATACGCGGGCTCGGAAAGCCAGTCGGAAGCACCACGACCAACAATATCTGGACACACGATACGGTACGTAGCGCAAAGATGCCGGGCCAGGTGATCGAAATCCCGTCCTGTGCGCGCCAGTCCGTGCGCACACAGCAATACCTTATCGTTCCCGGGGTCGCCCCATTCCCAATAGGCCATTCGGTGCAACCCGGCAGGGCTGACACAACACACATGATTCAAACGCGGCTCGGGATTGGCAAGAGAGGTCACCGCTTATCACTCCAGATCGCTAGTCATGGATACGTAGTGTGCCAGTACCGGCGGGCAACGTCACGCTGGCGACGCACGCGGAGCCGGCCGTGGCGCACTTCAAAAATGACAGCTCCGTGGTGGTCGCTGCGATGCACGACCGCTTCCGCATCGCGCCATCGCTGCACCACCTCGGGACGTGGGTGTCCAAACCGACTTAAATAACCGGCTTGCGCCACAGCATGCTGGGCCGCCACCGCCTGGACGAACTCCCCTGCCGAGGACGTCAGCGAACCATGATGTGCCATTAGCACAACCTCGCTTTTCACCGCACTGCCATAACGACGCACCAGCTGCTGTTCTTCACGCTGCCCAATGTCGCCCGGCAAGAGCGCGCTGCCCTGCACTCCTTGCACACGCAGGACGCAACTGTTTGCGTTGGTGTCGCGCGGGGTCTCCTCGCTTGTGTTGGGGTGCAAGAACGTAAACATGATGCCGTCGAGAACCCAGCCCTGTCCCGCCCGGCAGGGTGCGAACGCAGCATCCAAAGGTAGATTGTCGGCCGATATTCGCTTGGGAAGCCGGTAAGACGCCCGTATCCGAACGGCATCAACGTGCTGCAACAAGGACGCTACTCCGCCAGCATGATCGACGTCTGCATGCGTAATGATGAGGTCATCAATGCGTCGGATGCCACGCGCTCTTAAATAGGGCCAAACCACTCGCTCACCCGCATCACTATCCACCCCAAAGGGGGGGCCAGTATCGACGACAACGACATGCTCGGCGGTTTCGATGACCGCGGCTGCCCCTTGTCCAACATCGAGCACTGTCAGCCGATATGTGCCGGGCTGCGGCCGCGGCGGTTGGTAGCAGACACACGGCACGATCATTAGCCACGCAGCCCACCGCCCCGGCAGCCCCCTTGGCTGTAACGCCCATGCGACTCCCAAACAAGCAAGCACAACCAGGTACCAAGGCGGTGACGCGACCGAGAGCATGGCCCAACGACTGTTGGCCAGGTAATCAATAGGCAGCATCATCCACGCGAAAATGCGTTCGGCCAGCCAGGCCAATCCCCCGCCAATGCCACCGACCATTGGCAAAGGAGCTAACAAGAGCGCTGCCAGTGCCAACGGTGTCACGATAAAGGTGACGACGGGAATCGCCACGGCGTTGGCTAGAGGGGAAGCGAAGGAAACTTCATTGAATTGAAAGGCAAGCACGGGCACCAGGGCTAGCGTAATCGCTAACTGGAGTGCGCTCGCGTCCGCGAGCATGCGTCGCCAACGGTGTCGGGGCGGCACTCGCCAACGCCCGGTGCCGGCAGCCATGAGCACCGCCACGGCTCCAAATGAGAGCCAGAACCCCGGCGCGAGCGGTGCCCATGGGTCGAGGCCGGTCACGAGGGCCGCTGCGGCTAACAATACGCGCGATGCACTGAGGGGAAGCCGTGCCATGGTCGCGACAGCCACCGTGCCCAGCATGAAAAATGTCCTTTGTGCGGGGACGCCCCAGCCCGCGACCAAACAATAAATCCATGCAATCAATAAGGCGATCGCCGCGCCACCCACCTGAGCCGGAATGTACTCTGCCAACGGCACACCGCGCCAGCGCGCCCGCTTCCACCGCAGCATGGCCAAAAACGCGGCACCCGCCGCGAGAATCGTGACGTGAGAACCACTAATAGAAACAAGGTGGGTAATACCCAGCCGGTTGAAGGTCGCCCAGTCGTTCTTGTCTACCGAAGCCTGATCCCCCATAGCCAGCGCGAGAATGACCGGGCCGTAGCGCGTTCCTTCAACGTAGGGGCCGATCGCAGCACGCAAATAATGTCGAAGCCGCTGAGTTGCGATGCTGAAACTACTGAACGGTGCGTCTGACAACCGTTGGGGAGTTCCTCGAACCGTGCCGGTTGCCCGTAGGCCGCGCTCGAAAAGCCAGGCTTCGTAGTCAAAGCTATGCGGATTAGACAGGCCATGCGGACGCTTGAGAACCAAGGCTAGCCGGTACACCTCGCCTGGCTGCACCAAAGGCCGTGCAGATTTGTTTTTGTCATCCTTGACGGGTGCCTTGTTGGTGTGGCGCGCAGCAGCCTGCCAGCTTGCGTTTGCGTCATACCAGCTGATGATGAGACGGCGCGGTATGCCCGGCACGGGAGCGTGCAACACCTGCGCCTCGAAGCGCTGTCCGCCGCGCACTGCAGTGGCAAGCCCGCTGACCTGAACCGTGAGCCTTGTGACCAGATTCTCGTGCTCAGGCGATAAGCTATCCGCTACCATAGCCTGGGCCCGCCATGCGGCGTAGCCGAACCCGACGGCGCCGGCCAGCAAAGCCCACAGCACTAGCTGGAGAGCACGCCACCAGAGTGCCGCCTCGTGATGCCGCATCCCGGTCGAGCTCAACTGCAGCAAACTGCCAAAAGCTGCCAATAGCGTCCAGCGGCCCGGGTTGGAAGGCAGGTAAGCGAGCATTTGAACCGCCGCCGCGCCGGCCACAGCAAACGCGAGCCAGATTCGTATCATGCCGCCTCCTACCCATCGCCTGCTTTGTCGTTATGGTAAGAAGCAGTCCCGACGTCTAGCGCCTACTATGATCAAAACTGCGCACCTGCTGGCGTCGCCCACACGGCATTTGGGCGTGCGGCCCAAGGATGGACATGAGCGCTTTATCAAGGCGAGCCGGCCGTGATGCGGCTTGCGAATGGCCCCAAACTATAGGGCGAGCTAAAATGCTAGGCTGTATTGACTCTTGATGGAAATTCTGCAATATGGCTGGGCATTCCAAGTGGGCCAATATCCAACACCGCAAAGGGCGTCAAGACGCCAAGCGCGGCAAACTGTGGACCAAGATCATCCGTGAAATCACGGTTGCTGCACGCCTGGGCGGCCCCGACCCGGAATCCAACCCCCGCCTTCGCCTGGCCTGGGACAAGGCCACGAACGCCAACATGCCCAAAGACAATATCCAGCGTGCTATTGCGCGCGGCGTGGGCAGCGCAGATGGCGACAATTTCGAAGAAGTCCGTTACGAGGGCTACGGAATCAACGGTGCAGCGGTCATCGTCGACTGCATGACAGACAACCGCACCCGCACAGTGGCGGAGGTGCGTCATGCCTTTTCCAAGCATGGGGGTAACCTTGGGCAAGACGGCTCCGTCGTTTTCATGTTCAAGCACTGCGGGCAATTCCTGTTCGCACCAGGCACTTCCGAGGAGGAAGTCATGGAGATTGCCTTGGCGGGCAATGCTGAAGACGTCCAAACCGACGACGAAGGCGTGATCGAAGTGATTTGTGAGCCTGCTGATTACAGTGCGCTCAAGAAGGCTTTCGAAGACGCGGGCCTCAAAGCCGAACTTGATGGTGTCGTGATGAAAGCCATGAACGAAGTCGAACTATCAGGCGAAGATGCAGAGCGCATGCAGAAACTGCTCGACGCTCTCGAGAGCATCGACGATGTTCAAGAGGTCTACACCAACGCGGTGTTTGCCGACGAGTAAACTTCCTCCCGTATCTACGCTATCTACCCGGGCCGGTCTGCGCACGACCGGCTTTCCCTATCCTACCTACCTGACAACATGCGTATCCTCATCATCGGCTCTGGCGGCCGCGAACATGCTCTTGCATGGCGGCTGGCCCAATCTCCCCGCGTTCAAACCGTTTATGTAGCACCGGGTAACGGTGGGACGGCACGTACACCCAAGCTGCAAAACGTACCGATCACCGATCTGACCCAGCTCGCCGATTTTGCACAGGAGCAAGACATCAATCTCACACTAGTCGGGCCGGAAGCGCCCCTGGCTGCCGGGGTGGTAGATCTTTTTCAAGCGCGCGCGTTACCCATTTTTGGA
>CAZMVM010000149.1:0-7939 GCA_964569785.1 uncultured Pigmentiphaga sp.
CGGTGAGGGCCTCAAGAACTTCCATCCGCACAGCGACACCGCAGCCTACGACACCCTCGTCCGCATGGCGCAGGACTTCTCGCTCCGCGCCCCGCTCGTGGACGGGCAGGGCCACTTCGGATCGGTCGATGGCGACAGTCCCGCGGCTATGCGGTACACCGAAATTCGGCTGGCCAAGATTGCCCACGAGATGTTGTCCGATATCGATCAGGAAACGGTTGATTTCGGCCCCAACTACGATGGCAGTGAAAAAGAGCCGCTTGTCCTGCCGGCCCGTTTGCCCAATTTGCTGGTCAACGGAAGCTCGGGGATCGCGGTGGGCATGGCCACCAATATTCCGCCGCACAACCTGGGCGAGGTGGTCGACGGCTGCTTATATGTGTTGCGTAATCCCGACTGCTCGGTAGACGACGTTATCGAGCGCATTCCCGCACCCGACTTCCCTACCGGCGCCACCATTTACGGCATGACGGGTGTGCGCGAGGGTTATCGCACGGGCCGTGGCCGAGTGGTTATGCGTGCCAAGGCTCACTTCGAGGACATGGAGCGCGGTGGTCGTCAGGCCATCGTTATCGACGAGCTGCCTTATCAGGTCAATAAGAAGACGCTGCAAGAGCGTATGGCCGAGCTTGTCAACGAGAAAAAGATCGAAGGGATCGCCGACATACGCGACGAGTCCGATAAAGAAGGCATGCGCCTGGTTATCGAGCTGAAGCGGGGTGAAGTGCCCGAGGTGGTGCTTAACAACTTGTATAAGCACACGCAGCTGCAAGACACGTTTGGCATGAACCTGGTAGCGCTGGTTGATGGGCAGCCCCGGTTGCTGAACCTGAAACAGCTGGTCGAGTACTTCCTGGCGCATCGTCGTGAAGTGGTCACGCGCCGCACGGTGTATCAATTGCGCCGGGCGCGCGAGCGCGGGCACGTACTCGAAGGCTTGGCCGTTGCCTTGGCCAACATCGATGAGTTCATCGAGCTGATTAAAACCGCACCATCGCCGCCTGTAGCGCGAGATGCGCTAATGTCGCGTACCTGGAGCTCTTCGTTGGTGCGCGAAATGCTCGCGCGTGTGCAAGATGACACTCCGGGTGGTAGTGCTGCTTACCGTCCCGATGGTTTAAGCGACGAATACGGTCTGCAGCCGGATGGCAACTACCGGCTAAGCGAAACACAAGCCCAGGAAATCTTGAACCTGCGCTTGCAACGCTTAACGGGGCTTGAACAGGACAAGATTCTGTCCGAGTACAAAGAGGTTATGGCCAACATTGCCGACCTGCTCGACATCCTGGCCCGGCCGGAGCGTATCTCCGACATCATTGCCGACGAGCTCACAGCGATCAAGAACGAGTTCCATACCAGTACCAAGGATGAACGGCGCTCTACGATCGAGTACAACGCCACCGAGCTTGACACCGAGGATCTGATCACCCCCATGGATATGGTGGTCACGCTCTCGCACAGCGGCTATATCAAGAGTCAGCCGTTATCCGAATACCGGGCGCAACGGCGTGGTGGTCGTGGAAAACAAGCCGCCAGCACCAAGGAAGACGATTGGATCGATCATCTTTTTGTTGCTAACACCCACGATTACCTCTTGTGCTTTAGCGATCGCGGACGCGTCTACTGGCTGAAGGTATGGGAGGTTCCGCAGGGCGGGCGTGCTTCACGCGGTCGGCCATTGGTCAACATGTTCCCGCTGGCCGACGACGAGAAAATCACTGTTGTGTTACCCGTTAAAGAGTTCGCCGACGATAAATATGTCTTCATGGCCACGTCGCGCGGCACCGTGAAGAAAACCCCGTTGTCGGATTTCTCCAACCCACGCAAGGCGGGCATCATTGCGGTCGATCTCGACGAAGCCGACTATCTGGTCGGAGCCGGCCTAACCAGCGGTTCACACGACATCATGTTGTTCTCCGACGCCGGCAAGGCCGTGCGTTTCGACGAGAACGATGTACGGCCCATGGGTCGCAATGCCCGCGGCGTGCGCGGCATGAACCTGGAAGAAGGGCAGCGCGTCATTGCCATGCTGGTCGCCGAAGGCGAAGACTACAGCGTTTTGACGGCAACCGAGAATGGATTCGGCAAACGCACACCGATCAGCGAATACACCCGTCATGGCCGTGGTACCAAGGGCATGATTGCAATTCAAACGAGCGAGCGCAACGGTGATCTCGTTGGCGCCGTGCTGGTGAAGCCATCCGATCAGATCATGTTGATCACCGATGGCGGGGTCCTGGTACGCACACGGGTCTCCGAGATTCGCGAGATGGGGCGCGCCACGCAAGGCGTCACCCTCATTAGTCTGGATGATGGCAGCCGCTTGTCGGGCGTTCAGCGAGTGGCTGAAAGCGACGTGCTCGATGACGATGAGCAGGATGCCGAGGATGACGGTGGCACTTCCGCCGCAAGGGGCGCTGCTTCGCAATCGAACGACCCGGCAGCCGCAATCGAGGGTGGCGACGCTGCGACGCCTGTAAACGAGCCGGACGATACTCATACCCCGGGCGAGAGCCCAACCGATAGCAACGACACCGACGATGGCGAGGATAGCCAATGACGACACGTCCGTATAACTTTTCGCCTGGTCCGGCTACTTTGCCGGAGAGCGTATTACGACAGGCTGCTGAAGAAATGCTCGATTGGCAGGGCAGCGGCATGTCGGTGATGGAAATGAGCCATCGGGGGCGTGAGTTTGTGCGGATCTGCGACGAAGCCGAGGCGGATTTGCGCGCGCTGCTGTCGATTCCCGACGATTACGCCGTGTTGTTCATGCAAGGAGGTGCGACAGGCGAGAACGCAATCGTGCCGCTTAACCTGCTGGGACGGCGCCCAGCCCAGGCAGCCGATTACGTTATTTCGGGGTCCTGGTCGCGCAAGTCGCATGCTGAAGCAACGCGTTACGGCGATATTAGCGTTGCGGCAAGCTCGGCCGAGCCGATAGAGATCGACGGTCGCGAGTACCCTGGATTTACCTGGATGCCGCCTGTAGAGAGCTGGAAGGTGCGACCCGAGTCGAGTTATGTGCATCTCTGTAGCAACGAGACCATCGGTGGGGTCGAGTTCATGCAATGGCGCGAAGCGGCGGCACACGCTGGCGACGTACCGCTCGTCATCGACGCTTCTTCGCATTTCTTGTCGCGTCCTTTCGATATCGGCTCGGCCGGGCTCGTTTACGCGGGGGCGCAGAAAAATGCCGGCCCGGCAGGCGTTACGATCGTTGTGGTGCGGCGCGATCTTATCGGGCATGCTTCACCGATGTGCCCAAGCGCATTCGATTACGCCAACGTGGCGCGCGAGTCGTCGCGCTTCAATACGCCGCCGACCTTCGCCATCTACATTACAGGGCTTGTATTCAAGTGGGTGCGCGCGCAAGGCGGCGTCGCAGCCATGGACGCCATGAACCAGGCGAAAGCGGAGCTGCTCTATGGGTATCTGGACAGCACCGATTTCTACATTAACAATGTGCATCCGGCGGTACGCTCGCGAATGAACGTACCGTTCCACCTGGCCGACGAATCCCTGAATGAAACTTTTCTTACGGGCGCGGCCGAAGCGGGTCTGCTGGCCTTGAAAGGACACAAGAGTGTTGGGGGTATGCGTGCGTCGATATATAACGCCATGCCCTTAGAGGGTGTGCAGGCTCTGGTCGACTATATGAAAGCCTTCGAAAAGCGTTATGGATAATGCCTTGACTCAAGAGCTTGCGCCGCTGCGTGACGAAATCGACGCGCTCGATGCCCAAATTTTGCAGCTGATCAACCGGCGAGCCGAACTAGCGCAGAAAGTGGGTGAGCTAAAGCACGCGGTAGGCGGCTCCGATGTAGAAGTGCTGCGGCCCGAGCGTGAAGCCAGCCTGGTGCGTCAGCTGCAGAAGACCAATCCCGGGCCTCTAAAAGCGGACAGCGTCAAGGCGATCTGGGCCGAAATCATCTCGGCATGCCGTGGCCTGGAACGAGGGTTAACCGTGGCCTATCTTGGCCCGGAGGGCACTTATTCAGAGCAAGTCGCCTTCGAACATTTCGGCCATTCCATTACCACGCGTGCCTGTCCAACCATCGATGCGGTCTTCCGTGCGGTAGAAAGCGGCGAGGCCGACGTGGGCATGGTGCCCATCGAGAACTCTACCGAGGGTGCAGTTAACCGTACTCACGATTTATTTCTGACCTCGCCCGTCCGCATTATGGGTGAGCGCTCGCTCATGGTGCGCCAATGTTTGATGACGCAATCCGGCAACATGGAGGGTGTCACACGCATACTCGCGCATCCGCAGTCGTTGGCCCAGTGCCATGCGTGGTTGAACCAGCACTACCCGAATATCGCGCGCGAGGCAGTGAGCAGTAACGCCGAAGCAGCGCGTCAAGCCTCGCTTGACGCCTCAATTGCTGCCATCGCCGGAGAAAAAGCCGCAACCAGCTGGAATTTGCAGCTGGTCGCCAAAGGCATTCAGGACGATCCGCACAACCGGACGCGCTTTTTTGCCATCGGCAATCAAGAGGTTCCGCCGTCAGGGCGAGACAAGTCTAGCTTGATCTTGTCGGTTCCCAATCGTGCTGGGGCTGTCGTGCAAATGCTCGCTCCGTTAGCGCGGCATGGGGTGTCGATGTCGCGTTTCGAGTCGCGTCCCGCGCGTACTGGGCAATGGGAGTACTACTTCTATGTCGACATCGAGGGGCACCAAAATGACGACAACGTCATGCGGGCCCTCGAAGAATTAAAGGCCGAGACCGCCTTCTTTAAATTACTGGGTTCCTATCCCGCCGAGGACTAAAAAAGCTAGTAGCCATACGCAGTGGCCACGGCGTTCAGTTCGCAAACGATACTGCACGCTGATAGGCTACTCCGAGCGCCTGTGAACTCACTGTAAAGTTGGTTGACGTCATAGGCCCGAGGGGTGCCTTTGCCCGGCGTTTAAAGGAAAAGTTGCGGGCGAGGGCCGAGCTTTAGTCGATGATTGGCACCTGCGCTCACGCTTAGGCATGTGCGGTCACGATTTGTGCTATGCAAAGCGGGTAGATCCAGGTACGCGGTCTGCCCACAGCGGTCGGAGTGAAGCTAGAATCCTGCAGTCGCACCGGCTTGCTGCCCAAGCGTCATTCCCGGTGTCTATTTATACTTACGTCCAACATTTCCCCGGCCCCGTCCGGTTTTTCTAGTATCGGAGTTCCTGCATGGATGCCCTCGCATTGTCCGCGCCGAGTTACGTGCGTGAGATCGCGCCTTATCAGGCTGGCAAGCCGATTGAAGAGTTGGCGCGCGAATTTGGCATTGATCCAAGTTCCATTATCAAGCTGGCGTCCAATGAAAACCCGTTAGGCATGCCGGAGACGGCCCGGGAAGCGGCCATTGCTGCGCTGGCCGACGGGGAACGTTACCCCGATTCAAACGGCTTCTTCCTGAAGGAAGCGCTTTCGAAGCACTACGGCGTGCCCGCCAGCTGGATCACGCTGGGCAACGGCTCCAACGACATTCTAGAAATTACCGCGGATGCGTTTTTGTCGCCGGGGGCATCAACGGTTTATGCGCAGTATGCCTTCACCGTGTATCGCCTGGCGACGCAGGCGGCCGGCGCACGGCACATTATGGTGCCTGCCCGTGACTACGGACACGACCTGGACGCAATGTTCAAGGCGGTAGCGGATGATACTCGCGTGGTGTTTATTGCAAACCCGAACAACCCCACGGGAACATTCGTGCCGGGCAAGGAGATCGAACGCTTCGTGCGCGACATGTATGAAACGTACCAGACGAAAGTTCTGGTGGTGTTGGATGAGGCGTACAACGAATACCTGGAACCCGAACTGCGCTTCGATAGCATCGAGCTCGTGCGCCGCTACCCCAACTTAATCGTGACCCGTACCTTCTCAAAGGCTTACGGGCTGGCGGGGTTACGCGTGGGGTTTGCGGTATCGTGTCCCGAGGTGGCCGACATGCTGAACCGTGTGCGTCAGCCGTTCAATGTGAATCTTCCCGCCCAGGCGGCCGCCATTGCCGCTTTGAAGGACACCGACTACCTCCAGCGTAGCTACGAGCTCAACCGCAAGGGGCTGGCCCGTCTTACCGAAGCGGCGACGGAGCTCGGCCTTGAGTACGTTCCCAGTTATGGCAACTTTCTGCTGATTCGTGTGGGGGATGCGCCTTACGTGAATCTCGAGCTTCTCAAGCGGGGAGTCATCGTGCGTCCGGTGGGTGGGGATGGACTGCCCGAATGGTTGCGGGTAACGGTTGGGCTGCCCGAAGAAAATGAGCGTTTCGTCGCAGCTTTGCGGGAAGTGCTCGAAAGTATGCCCAAACAATGAGCATGATTTGTACGGACATAAACGAAGGGTTGGTTCAAGCGTCTGAAGTGCCGACGTCGCCCGTTGCTGCCCCCCGTGTCCCGATACTTGCGGTGATCGGAGTAGGCTTGATTGGCGGCTCATTTTGTGCCGCACTGCGGCAGGCCAAGTTTGCCGCGCGTATTGTCGGTATCGGACGAAACCCCGCCGCTCTGCAGGAGGCGGTAAACCTGGGCTTGATCGATGAGGTCAAGTCTATCGGTGAGGCTGGCGCAGAAGCCGATTTAATTATGTTGGCGACCCCGGTGGGCGCTATGGGCAAGGTGCTGGCCGAGCTGCGTCCGCATCTGAAGGCATCGGCAGTCGTCACCGATGCAGGAAGTAGCAAGAGCGACGTGGTCGCAGTCGCGCGGGCCGAGCTCGGCGAAAGCGTTGCCCGCTTCGTGCCCGGCCATCCCATCGCGGGTAGCGAGCAAAGCGGACCGCAGGCGGCCTCGGCGGAGCTCTATCGAGGGCGAGACGTTATCTTGACGCCGTTGCCCGAAAACTCCAGTGGAGCTGTCGAGCTCGTACGCGACGCCTGGTTGGCGTGTGGAGCCCGTGTCCATACGATGGCCGCCGACGAACACGATGCCGTGCTTGCGTCCGTAAGCCATCTGCCACACTTGTTAGCGTTCGCGTTTATGACCCAGCTGGGACGCACCCAGAACGTACAGCAGCGACTCGGTCTTGCAGGTAGCGGGTTTCGCGATTTCACCCGCATTGCCGCGAGTTCCCCCGAGATGTGGCGAGACATTTTGCGCGCGAACCGCGCTGCCATTTTGCGAGAGCTGAGCGACTACCAAGAAGTGCTCAACGAGTGCGCACAGTTGCTAGCTGAAGACGACAGCCAAAGGCTTGAGGAAATGCTGCGTCAAGCCGCCCAGTTGCGTCGAGACTGGAACTTGTCTTAGTGACTGCCGCGGCCAACAGCGGAATGCGCTGCCCATGAGTGGCGGAGCTTCGACCAAGAGGCCTGGCGAGTATGTCGCACCCAACGTGAGCCTCAGTAAAGGAGCTACACCGTATGATGGGTGGCTCCTGGATTGAACCGCTTAACGGATCCGCATGCCGGGCGTGGCGCCAGGCCACGGCTCCAGTATGAAAACCCCCGGATTGTTTTTCTCATCGGCGTGGCTGGCCGCCAGTACCATACCTTCCGACACACCGAACCTCATTTTGCGCGGCGCTAGATTGGCAACCACCACGGTCAGCTTACCAACCAGCTGTTCGGGCTCGTACGCTGAACGAATTCCGGCAAAGACATTGCGGTGATGTCCTTCACCGACATCCAGGGTAAGCCGCAATAGTTTGTCTGCGCCGTCCACGTAGTCGCATGCTACGATGCGCGCGACCCGCAAATCGACTTTGGCGAAGTCGTTGATGGTAATGGTGTCGGCGATGGCTTCGCCCCCGGGGGCCACCGTTTCAGCGCCGTCCGCAGTCGCGGCCTCGCCGGACGACGTGGCGGCGGGCTCAGGCGTCTCGAAGAGGGCGTCGAGCTGCTTGGGGTCGACGCGTTGCATGAGGTGCTGGTAGGCAGCAATCCGCGGCGAGGGCGCGGCGACATCGTCCCAAGTGAAGTCGCGATCGAGCCCGAACAACTCGCGGGCCACGCGGCT
>CAZMVM010000150.1:0-7870 GCA_964569785.1 uncultured Pigmentiphaga sp.
GAGGGGCTATCCGCATCATGCAAGCAGTGCTTTGCCCCTTGCTCGTCGCGCCCGCAACTAAGACAATAGCTGAACCCTTCATTCCCCCGCAAGGAGGCATCCATGCCGTACAGCATAGAGCTCCATCGCGTCCTGCGTGCTCCTGTCGAGCGCGTTTATCGCGCATTTCTTGACCCGGCAGCATTGGCTAAATGGCAAGCCCCTTACGGTTTCACAGCGGAAGTCCACTCCCTGGATGCTCGCGAAGGCGGGGGCTACCGCATGTCATTTATTAACTTCTCCACCGGGTCACGCCACTCATTCGGGGGACGCTATATCGAACTGGTACCAAACGAGCGCATCGTCTGTACCGATCAGTTTGACGATCCTAACCTTCCCGGTGTAATGCGCGTCACCACCAGCGTGGCTCCGGTATCCGTGGGTACCGACCTGAAGATTATGCAAGAGAACCTGCCCGACGCTATTCCGGCGGAGGCCTGTTATTTGGGGTGGCAGGAATCCTTAGCGCAGCTTGCCAAGCTTGTAGAACCCGAAATTCCCGACTAGCACAACAGCGTTCATGGGGCTGTTGCTCACGTCGAGCGTTTTGCAGTGTTGTTCGCGCCAAAGCCAAGAACTCTCCGCCCTCCTTGGTGCGCACAATTCCTCGCCGGTTGCGCTCCACCAACCCAGCGTCATAATCACCTTCAAACTTGGCGATGCTCTTGGTGAGTCCTCCTTGTGATACGTTGAGGGCACGTGCAGCCGCCCGAAAGCCCCCATATTCGATAATGGCCAAAAAGTCTCGCAGTTATTGTAGTGTCATGGTTGCTAGAGCTGATCGCCTTGGGTAATCATGACGCTACCGTTTCCATTGACCGCACTTCTTGCCACGCTAATGACGGCGCTCACCAAGCGATTGCAGGGTACGTTAAGCGGTCGCCTCCCCGTTCTTTTGAAAGTTCATTGAGCAGCTTCTGTATGGACATCCCCGCGCATATAAAGCGACTTCCCGCCTATAAACCCACAATCCCGATGTCGGACATCGCTCGCAACGTTGGCGTGCACGAGCAAGAGCTTGCCCAGTTAGCCTCGAACGAGAACCCCTTAGGGGCAAGTCCGCGGGCGATGCAGGCTTTGTCCAATACGCCCATTAATCATTCCTTGTATCCGGACACCGACTGCCACGCCCTGACCAGCGAGCTCAGCTCAACGCTAAATGTTCCAAACGATTGGCTTATCGTAGGAGCCGGCTCCGAGAACGTCCTCTCCATTGCTGCAACGACCTTGCTTGACCCACGTCGCGCAGCGGTGTTTTCTCAATACTCCTTCCAGGCCTTCGGAAGTGCCGTGCAACGCGTGGGGGCAGAATCTATCGTCGTGCCTTCCCCTGACTTCTATGTCGATCTCCAGGGCCTGATCGACGCCATCACGCCCTCAACCTCTGTGGTGTACCTTGCCAACCCTGGCAATCCAACCGGGACCCATCTGCCCCCTCACCTGATACTCGACTTTATCCGAGCCATCCCATCGTCTGTTGCAGTTATTCTCGATGAGGCGTACCGAGAATACCTTTCCGAGGATGAGGCGGGAGACGCCATAGAATGGGTGCGTCGTTTTCCCAACCTGTTGGTGACGCGCACGTTTTCTAAAGCATATGGGTTGGCTGGGCTACGCATCGGCTACGGCATTGCTCAACCCCCTCTTATTAGCATAATGCAACGCGTGCGCTCGCCTTTTTGCGTGACCCAAGCTGCCCAAATAGCGGCAATCGCCGCGTTGCACGACCAAGATTTTCTACGTGAAACGGTGCGCGTCAACGCAGAAGGACGTGAACAGCTTGCAGCCGGCTTTGAAAAGCTCGGGCTTCGTTACCTACCTTCTAAGGCCAATTTCATTCTTGTTGAAGTGGGCGACGGAGCCGCCGTCGCTCAGCGACTTCAACAGTACGCCTTACTGGTACGACCGGTCAGTTCGTACGGCCTTCCGTCCTGGTTACGAATCTCAGTGGGCACCGCGCAAGTCAACCGTCGACTTCTCTCAGCGTTGGAGCGCGAGCTGGAATCGATTCCCTGAGTCTTCAGCGAGCACTGCCAAGAAGCAAAGCCAAACGCAACGAATGCAGCTAGCAATAGCGCACCTTCATAACATATCGTGTCTCCCTTGTAGCGACTGGGGAAGTAGCTGCACCTGCTTCCCCCGCTTATCATCGAGACATCGCGTTCTCGACGTCAATGTGCTCTGCACGTTCGCGATTACTCTTGGCAATCGCCTGTAAGCAACATTGCTGCTGCACGCGGATCTCGTGCCTGGTCGATGCAAGTAGGCGAACGCTAGGTTGACCCATCGCTCCCGCAATGGGCGCAACACGCGCGCCAAGAGCGTATGTATTTATTTCGCGGAAGTTGTAGTACGGGCAGCGCTTGCTTGACCCATGCACCTTATTCAGGATGTGCGCTGATTACAGGGGGGCAGCACCGACAGATAAGCCACCACATACATAAAGTGTCTGGCCTGTAACGAAGCGGGCGTCATCCGATAGAAAAAAAGCGACTGCGCCGGCGATATCAGCAGGCCGCCCTATTCGACCGATCGGGATCCGTTGGCATAGCTGCTGGCGCTCGCTGTCCGACATGGGGTTATTTTTCGTATAGAGCTCGGTTTCAACCGGTCCCGGCGCCACCGTGTTCACCGTAATTCCGTATCGTCCCAGCTCGAGCGCCCACCCGCGTGTCATTGCCTGCAGGCCACCTTTCGCGGCCGCATAAGCGCTGCGGCGAGGCATGCCGAGTACCGCGCGACTCGCTATGTTGACGATGCTTCCCGACCCCGCTTCTTTCATTTGGGGCAGACACGCCTGCACGACATGTACAGCGGCGTGCAAATTAACTTCAAGCAAGCGGTCCAACTCGTCGAAAGTTGTTTCTTCAAGGGTAAGTGAGGTCGTGACCCCTGCATTGTTGACGACATTGTTGACATGAAACCGTTCTGCGATTTGCCGCAAAACATCTTCTCTTGCATGACGGTCTGCAAGGTCAACTTGAAAAAAATCGCCCGGGAAAGTGGAGTCAGGTGCGCCGCGCGCTAGCCCGATAACGTGATGTCCATTAGCGGTAAGCCGCTGGGCCACGGCGCGCCCGATTCCACGGCTTGCACCGGTAATCAAACTAACCTGTTTCTTCATGCAACGCCCAGCTATTCGATCGTCGTTCCGGACTTTGTCACTACATCGGCCCACTTATCGACTTCGGCTTGCACGAACTTGGCAAATTGTGCCGAGCTGTTAGGCTGCGACGGCATCACGATTCCACGCTGAGCGTATGTGGCCCGGACAGACTCGCTCTGGAGCGCCCGATTTACTGCCTCATTCATCTTTTGGATAATCGCCCGGTCGGTATCAACGGGGGCGAACAGGCCAAACCAAGATTGCACAGCAAATCCCGAGACGCCGGACTCATCTAGCGTGGGAATATCAGGTGCGGAAGGCGACCTTTCAGAGGTGGTAACTCCTAGAGCACGCAGCTTTCCCGCTTTAACATTAGGCAAAACTGTGGGCATGTTATCGAAGATCGAGTGCACTTGTCCGCCCAACAAGTCTGTCATGGCTGGCCCGCTGCCGCGGTACGGAACATGCAAAATGTCAGTATCGGTTTGAATCTTGAACAGCTCACACGACATGTGGATCGCCGACCCGGAGCCCGATGAAGCACACGTCAATTGCCCTGGGTTGTCTTTTGCATACGCGATGTAATCTTGTACGCTGTGGATCGGTAAAGACGGATTCACGACAAGCAAGTTGGGAACCGTTCCCAGCAACGCAACACTCGCAAAATCCTTTACGACATCGTAGGAGAGATTCTTGTACAAAGTGCGATTGATCGCGTTGGCAGTAGAACCGACGTAAAACGTATAGCCATCCGGCGTCGCACGCTTCACCAGCTCGGCGCCGATGTTACTGTTCGCACCCGTGCGGTTCTCAACCACAAAGGTTTGGCCAGTTTGCTCGGTTAAAGCATTGGCCAGCGTTCGCGCAATAATGTCGGTTGTACCGCCTGCTGCATAGCCAACCACCCAAGTCACTGGACGTTGCGGCCAAGCCTTGGCTTGTTCATTTTGGGCAGCGTGACTCGTTGCAGCCAGCAACGCGCCCACTGTTACACAGAATTTTGCAATACGACTCATAGCCATTGCGACTTTCCTCCAAAGGCTGGATTTCCCGTTAGAGCTCAGGAAGGTTTTTTCTTGCCTCGCCTTAGACTGGCGTGGTCCCGCGTATGGTTATACGGTGCATTTCGCGACGTTGTCCGGGGTAGTCGTTGATCGCGTAGTGCAAAGTACAACGATTGTCCCAGAACGCCATCGACCCCTTCTCCCAACGGAAACGACAGGTATTTTCAGGCTTGGTGGCATGTTGATACAAAAACTGCAAAAGAGGTAGGCTCTCCGCCCGAGTCATGTTCTCGAATGCATACGTGAACGGTTGGTTCACAAACAAGCACTTTCGCCCCGTCTCCTCGTGGGTGCGAACGACCGGGTGTGAAGTAGTCGTGACCCCCACGTCCTCGCGCAGTTTGGTTGAGCGCGTTCGGTTGCGACTGTTGATGTCACCCGTCAAGAATTCGTTGGTATGAATAGCACGCAAGCCTTCCAGCTGCGCCTTCAAGCCGTCGGATAAAGTTTCATACGCGCGGTACATGTTGCACCACAGCGTGTCCCCTCCCACTTCGGGCACTTGCCGGGCATATAGGATCGAGCCCAATGGCGGGGTAGCTTGATACGTTTCATCAGCATGCCAAGTGTCGCCGATAATGTCTTGATCCGTCGGCTCTTTGATGACCGGCATAATCTCGGGGTATTCCTTTAGCGTCGTATAGACCGGCGTCGTGCTGATCTCACCGAAGCGGCGGGCGAAAGCAATGTGCTGTTCGGGAGTCAACGATTGATCTCTGAGGAAGATAACCTGGTACTCAAGCAACGCGTCCCGCAATGCCTCGACTTGCGCCGTCGAAAGCTCCTTTGATACGTCTATGTCGAAGATTTCGGCTCCAATGACGCCTGTCAACCTCTTGATTCTCATATCAGACCCTAGCGCGGAAGTGGTGTCACTACAATGTGTGCGCGATTAGTCTATAGACGCAAGGGGTTGTGGTCCAATACACTTTTCCGCTTCTATTAATATTTTTTTGCGAACAATGATTGACCTACGGCGCTTGCGCTACTTCGTGGCCGTCGCTGAGGAGGAGCACTTTGGACGGGCCGCTGCCCGGCTTGGAATCAGCCAGCCTCCGTTAAGCGAGCATATAAAACAGCTGGAGGACGCCCTTGATGCAAAATTGCTTTACCGCACGACGCGCTCCGTTCGCTTGACGACACAGGGCGAGGCCCTGCTCAAGCATGCGAAGTCAATTCTGCAAGATACTGACCGGTGTCGCGAAATCGTTCAAATGGCTGGGCAAAAAAGCCGCAAAACGTTCACATTGGGATTGCTACACGCCCATGCCTATACGTTTGTGCCACAATTATTGCGGGATTACCTCAACACCTACCCGGAACTTCGCATCAACCTGGTGGAGTACTCAACGGTCGAACAAGTCGGCCGGTTGTTAGATGGAACAATAGACGTCGGACTCATCCGAGAGCCCGCCTATCACCCATCGCTAAGAACACAGCACCTGTTTTCCGAGCCCTACATTGTGGCCCTACCCCAGGACTGGGAGATTTCGCGTCAGGACGTTGTCTCTGTTCACGACTTGGCACGCAAACCCATGATTGGCTTTCCAAGTCACGACCACCGACGAAGCACGCAAAGCCTTTTTCGAGATTATTTTCATCAGCACCGGGTCGTAATAGGAGAGCGCCTGGAAGTGCGCACGATGCACGCCGCGCTAGCCCTCGTCGCCGCATCGCGCGGCTTTGCCCCGGTGCCCCACTCGCAGAGCAAGCTTCGTCTGCATGGGGTGACTTATCGCCCCCTATCCGAGCCGCCACCCGAGTTAGCGGTGGGCATCGCATGGCGTGAAGATATCCATTCTGAAACCGCGCTCGCGTTTATGCGTTATTGCAGCAATTACTTCAAAACATGAAGGGACCCGCCGCGACGCAATTGCGAAGCAACAACCTGCTTGAAGCTCCGCGCCGTCACTGAACTATGGACCTTCCCGTGGCGCGGCAGGGTGGCATATCCCGGGCTCGACTAAGCCCGGGGCGCGAAGAGTATGGTGGGGCACAGCGTGCCCAGATGTGAGGCCGTGACGTCAATCGAGGCTGATACCCGCCTCCTCGATAATCTCCTGCCACTGTTGCATTTCCCGTCGAATTCTGTCGGCCATCTCTTCTGGCGTGCTACCCAATGGCTCGTAGCCCAGATCGCGAATGCGTTTTTGCATTTCGTCGCTATGAATAACTTTCCTAATTGCCGCGTTCAGCTTCTGCACGATGGGCTCGGGCGTGCCTGCCGGTGCCCAGAACCCTTGCCAGCCAGTAAGCTCGTACCCGGGCACCGTCTCTGCCACCGTGGGCACGTCGGGCAGCACAGGGAGTCGCTCGGGAGCACTTACCGCTAACACTTTTACGTTGCCATTACGCACAAGCCCGAGCGAGGCGGCCACAGGATCAAGCTTCAGCTTTACCACCCCAGCCATCAGATCAGAATTTGTATTGCTGCGGTACGGGATATGAGTCATCTCGGTACCGGTCATCTTTTCTAGTAGCAAGGCCCCTAAATGAGCGGCCGACCCTGGGCCCGTAGACGCATAATCGACGCTGCCCGGACTCTTCTTATTCAATTCGATAAGTTCTTCGATACTGTTCGGTGGAAAGTCTTTATTTGCAATCCACATATAGCTGAGGTTCAGCGTTAACCCCAACGGCACAAAATCTCGTTCAGGATGATAGGGCAGATTTTTGTACAGCGGGGGGTTCATGGTCGCGATCTGGTTGAAGCCGTACAAAAGCGTGTATCCATCTGGCGCGGCCTGCGCAGCTCTTTGCGTACCTATGATGCCCGCTGCCCCGGGCATGGTCTCAACCACCAAAGGCTGCCCCAATTCCTTGCTAAGCGGCTCGCTGATCAAACGCGCCAATACGTCGGGGCTACCACCCGGCGAGCTTGGAATAATGACCCGTATAGGCTTGGACGGATAGTCCTCAACTGATTCCGCCTGGATACTTGATGCTGAAAGCGATAAGGCAATGCCGGCCAGCATTGCAAGCGGGACCGCGGCCCTGATATGCATGAGTGTCTCCTCCCTCCTAGTTGACACAAAACGGATAGCAACTGCGTTTTACACAAGTGATTCAACCACTCGATTGAATCATGATATTGAAAACGCTTTAAAGCGTCAATCACTCGCTTGAATCAGATGATTTGACCGAGGGCGTGTCGTGCAATGCAAAATGTTTGACGACAGCGTCGGCGCCATGTAGGATTCAATCAACTGATTAAATCATTTGATTTCCAACTTAACCCACCCCGTTATGACGTTCATCAGGAAAGGACTACACACGCCATGGATTTCGGCTTAACCAGCGACCAGAAAGCAATGCTCGAACATGTCCGCGCTTTGCTAGATGACGTATGCCCTCTTGAATACGCAACCAAATGCGACGAAACAAAGACCCCGCCCTTTGAGGCATTCCAGGCGTTGGCTGCTAACGGATGGCTGGGGCTGATCGCACCCGAGGAGTACGGGGGCGCCGGCGGCACACCCACGGACCTTGCCCTTCTTCTTGAAGAGGCGGGCTATCATTTCGAAGAGCTCGGACTTTGGTTGTTTCGAAACTTCACTTATGGCTGTTATGCCATTCTTAAGCACGGCAACAACGAACAAAAGGCATCCATCGTGCCGCGCACCGTTCGCGGCGAGGCTTCCTTTGCCTTCGGGTTAACCGA
>CAZMVM010000151.1:0-226 GCA_964569785.1 uncultured Pigmentiphaga sp.
TCGGCATCAACACTTCGATTACATAAACACCAACACGATGTCATCTAAAGAGAGTCCTTCACTGCTGAGGGGGCCCGAGTGGCCGGGGATCAAGATATATTGCACGACGCGAACCGGAGGCGTCAGCGTTTCGCCGTACCAAACGCTAAACCTCGCCACCCACGTCGGCGACAATCCGGATGCGGTTGACGAGAACCGCCGACGGGTGCGCGCGTTAGTGCCACAA
>CAZMVM010000151.1:236-7844 GCA_964569785.1 uncultured Pigmentiphaga sp.
ACAAGAGCCCTGCTGGCTGGAACAAGTCCATGGGGTTGGGGTGTATGACGCCGACCAACCTCCAGCGCTCACCCTGCGTGACAGCGCGACGCGGGAAGCTGTCCATTCCCCCATTGCGGATGCGGCCTTCACAGCACAACCGGCACGCGTGCTAGCGTTACTAACAGCGGATTGTTTACCCATTGTGCTCGCCCGTGACGATGCGCAGATGCTTGCCGTGATTCACGCAGGCTGGCGAGGGTTGGCCGCGGGCATTATTGAAGCAACGCTGACCCGGGCGCGGGCAGCGGCAAGCGGTCCAGGAGCTTGGCGGGCATGGATAGGGCCCAGCATCAGTGCCGCGGCCTACGAGGTAGGGGAGGACGTGCGCAGCGCGTTTCGTAACGATGCAGTACCCGGGGCTTTTCTGCCGCGCGCCAATAGACCGGGGAAATGGTGGTGCAACCTACCGTTACTGGCCCGCCATCGATTGACCCGTGCCGGGGTGGAGCAGGTGCAGGAATCAGGGTACTGTACGGTTCAGGATGCTCGTTTTTATTCCTATCGGCGTGACGGAACTACCGGACGCTTCGCCACCTTAGCCTGGCTGGAATAGCACGGCTCATCCTCTGCTTACCGCTGGTTGACGGCGCTGCCTCGCTTATGCAACATAGGTGAAGTCATTACAAAGTATTATCGTAAGGGCAGCCTCTTCCCCTACGTCGTCTACCCATCCGAGTGCGTCAACATCTCGGCCTTAAAAGAGTACCGTCATGCAGGTTCCTGTCGTCCCGGTGGCACCCTCGTTGCAGCTTTCCATTCCAGCCGAGGCGCTGGCGGAAATTCAGCATGACTTTGCCGCATACTGCCGTGCACTTGCATTGGGACATATCGATCAACTGCCGCCGCTCGACCGTCGCTTTGCCGCACAAGACTGGATTACCAACCCTTTCAGCCGGCAAGTCGCTTATAACTACACCATTAGCGCTGAAATATTAAGACGATTCGCCGCCGCACTCGAAGGTGAGCCTCAACTGAAGCGGCGGATCGAGTTTGCGTTGATGCAGTGGCTGGAGGCAGCCTCACCCACCAACTTCCCCGCCTTGAATCCCGAAGTACAGCGACGCTTCATCGAGACCAGCGGAGAAACGGGCCGGCTTGGGTTCACCCAATTGTTGGACGATCTACAAAAGGGGCGGATTGCGCAATCTGATGAGGATCAATTCGAGGTTGGGGGTAATCTAGCGACCACCGCTGGCAGTGTTATTTTCCAGAATCGGGTGATGCAGCTTATCCAGTACACGCCCGTCACACCACAAGTGCATGCGATCCCGCTGGTGATGGTCCCACCATGCATCAACAAGTACTACGTGCTGGATCTGCAAGCGCATAATTCCCTAGTGGCCCATTTGGTCCAGCAGGGCTTTACCGTTTTCATGATTTCCTGGCGTAATCCGCTGGTGTCCGATGCGGATGGTACGCATCAGCTGACTTGGGACGACTACGTACAAGACGGGATACTTCAGGCTCTGGCCGTCGCAAGCCAGATCACTCAACAGCCCAAGGTAAACGCTTTCGGGTTTTGTGTGGGTGGAACATTGCTGGCTACGGCCCTGGCCGCTGCGCGTCAACAAGGTATCGACCCGGTCGCTTCGCTCACACTGGTTACGTCATTCCTCGACTTTTCAGATACGGGCATTATCAGCGTCTTCATCGACGAAGAGCACGTTCGGCTACGTGAACGCCAAATGGGTCAGGGCGGTTTGATGCCAGGCCGCGATCTGGCCACGACGTTCTCATTTTTGCGCCCGGCCGAGCTGGTCTGGAACTACGTTGTCAGCAAGTACTTGCGTGGAGAGACACCGCGGCCGTTCGATTTTCTGTTCTGGAATGCCGACAGTACGAATTTGCCGGGGCCCTTCTTTACCTGGTACTTACGCAATACCTATCTTGAAAACAATCTGGTACGACCCGGGGCTGTGACTGTAGCGGGTACCGCCATTGATCTCGGCAAGCTGGACATGCCCGCCTATATCTATGCGTCTAAAGACGACCATATTGTCCCGTGGTCAAGCGCCTATGCAAGCACCCGAATATTGACAGGACCGCGACGCTTTGTCCTGGGGGCTTCCGGCCATATTGCGGGTGTCATCAATCCGCCCGCTGCACGCAAGCGCCACTATTGGGTCAATGATATCGATCCGCTTCCCATCGCAGCTCACGACTGGTTCGAGAACGCCACCCGGCGAGCGGGCAGTTGGTGGCCTGACTGGTTCGACTGGTTGCGCGAGCATTCAGGTGAACGCATCCCGGCACCGGATCACGTAGGCGACAGCAACCACCCGCCGCTCGAGGATGCGCCGGGCGCCTACGTGCGCGTGCGAGCAGCGTAGTCCAGGCGGACTTAAAGGGGTGACACGGCGAGTTGCCGTTATGAATACAAGCCAGCCACGGCGCTGGCGCGAGACGAGGAGAATGCGATGGATCAACGAATAGCATACGTGACCGGTGGCATGGGTGGTATAGGCACTGCAATCTGCCGACGCCTGGCACGCCAGGGGTTCAAGGTTGTCGCGGGTTGTGGACCCAATCGGGATCACGAGCGGTGGCTACGCGAACAGGCCGAAGACGGGTTCACCTTTTATGCGTCGATCGGCAATGTAGCCGATTGGGACTCTACGGTAGAGGCATTCGGCAAAGTGAAGGCCGAGCACGGTCCGATTGATGTTCTGGTCAACAATGCCGGCATCACCCGCGATGTGGTGTTCCGCAAAATGACCCGAGAACAATGGAGCGCGGTCATCGACACGAACCTGAACAGCCTGTTCAATGTCACCAAGCAAGTCATTGAGGACATGGTTGAACGTGGCTGGGGCCGCATCATCAATATCAGCTCGGTAAACGGCCAGAAAGGACAATTCGGGCAAACCAACTACTCGACGGCCAAAGCGGGCATTTACGGCTTCACCATGGCGCTTGCCCAAGAGGTAGCCGCCAAAGGCGTCACCGTCAATACCGTGTCTCCCGGTTATATCGGCACCGACATGGTACGGTCGATGCGTCCCGACGTACTCGAAAAAATCGTGGCGACGATACCCGTCAAGCGGTTAGGCTCACCGGAAGAAATTGCTTCCATCGTGGCGTGGCTGGCGTCGGACGATGCTGGCTTTGCAACCGGCGCCGATTTTTCGCTTAACGGCGGTCTGCACATGGGTTAAGGCGCTACGGCGCTGCATGAGCGGGCCGCGTTATTTTAATGTGGCGACAATATGCAGAATGATTCCAAGCCTACTCAGCGGCTCATCAAAAAATATCCCAACCGGCGGCTGTATGACACTCAAACCAGTTCATACATTACGCTGGCCGATGTGAAACAGCTCGTGCTCGACCACGAGCCGTTTCAGGTGGTTGATGCTAAGAGCGGTGAAGAGCTGACCCGCACCATCTTGCTACAGATTATTCTCGAAGAAGAGATGGCGGGCATGCCGATGTTTTCGTCGTCGGTGTTGGCCCAGATTATTCGGTTTTATGGCCATGCGATGCAAGGCATCATGGGGTCGTACATCGAAAAAAACATTCAGGCCTTTATCGACATACAGAACCGCATGGCGGAACAATCCAAAAACTTGTACGGGGGACAGAACCAATTCGGACCCGAAGTGTGGGCGCAGTTTATGAATGTACAAGCGCCCATGCTGCAGAACATGATGACGAATTACATCGAGCAAAGCAAAAACCTGTTCTTGCAGATGCAGGAACAGATCGAGGGTCAAACACGTACCATGCTTTCCCAGTTTCCGTTCGGTGGCATGGGCGGCGCATTTCGGCCGAATGAGCCAACCTCTGGCAACGACGAAAAAAACGACGAAGCGCGAAAAAAATAATTCTGGCCAAGGAATCACAGCGTCTTATCCTCGGGCCAGTGGCTCGTTGTGGATATTGCCGGGGCGGTACTCATCACGGGGTAGACCGGCTTCGTTTTAAAGGGGGTAGGGCCTAGGTTAAATGGAGCGAAACCGGGGGGCACGATGGTATGAAGGGTGCGCCCGTCGCCCGGTAGGGTGGTCGGCTATCGAACAAACTAAGCGGCGGGTAACTACTGCGGGCCCAAAGCAAGCTTCAGGTTTAATTGACTACTGCTTGGGCCGAGCCCGCCGTATCTTCAAACCAGTTTAAAACCGCGTCCAGTCCGGAAACCTGAATCGCGTATGTCGCGGCATCGCGCACTGCAGGCTTGGCGCGATAGGCCACACTAATGGCCGCTTGTTCCATCATGCGCAGATCGTTTGCACCATCACCGATGGCGATTGCATGTTGACGTGAATCCGCGCCAATCTCCTCGCACAACGCCCGCAAACACGCGGCCTTGCCAGAAGCATCCAGAATTCTTCCTAACACGCGGCCGGTGAGCACGCCACCGACGATTTCCAGTTCGTTCGAATACGCTGCATCCAGGCCCAATCGCTCCTTCAGACGTTGGGTGAAAAACGTGAAGCCCCCAGAAACCAGAAGCGTCTTCAACCCCGCCTCGCGTGCGGTTTTGATTAAGTTTTCTGCGCCTGGGTTCAGCCGCAGCCGTTCGTTGTAGACCTCGTCGAGTGCGGAGGCCGGTACGCCCTTTAATAAAGCGACGCGCCGTGTCAGGCTTTCGGCGAAATCAGCAATTTCGCCACGCATGGCTGCTTCAGTAATTGCTGCGACTTCTGCTTTGCGCCCAACCGCATCGGCAATCTCGTCAATACACTCGATATTGATCAGCGTGGAATCCATATCCATTGCCAGGACGCGATAGTCACGCAGGCGTTGACCGACGGGCACGAACGCCACATCGACGCCTGCCGCTTCCGCGCGTTTCAGGATGTGGGCACGCGTCGCGTCGTCGTCGATGACGCCTTCCAGCCGAACAGCGTGCGGGCCGAGCGATACAGTGCGCTGGGCCGCAGAGTGGTTAGCGATGTCTGCGATGAAGTCGGGTCCAAGCAGAGAACCTTGCAAAATCAAATTCATGAATCGTGGATAAAGTGCAAAGCTTCTTAAAGCAAGTATGTGTGGATTAAAGCGCATCCAGCACGGGGCTGCAGGATACCGGCAAATGCGAGTCGGCACGCCCAATGCTACAACGCCGGCTTAACACGGCAGCACCCAAAGACAGGGCAGTGACGGCTTGGTCGTATTTAACGCATGCACTAACGCATGCACTAACCAACGCATGAGCTTCCCGCGGTGGCGCTTTGCCGCGGTATGCAGGTACGTCGAACGCGCGTCGCAGCGTGCATTGTCGTCCACCTCAGTGCCGGCGACGTATGGCCAACCTCGCTGGGGGCAAACGCAACACCTGGCGAGCTTAGCGCGTGCCTTGCTTCATGAGCCGGTCGCGCTCGCGCTGCCAGTCTCGATCGCGGGCGGCTTCGCGCTTGTCGTGCTTCTTCTTGCCTCGTGCCAGCGCAAAGTCGAGCTTGATGAATCCATTCTTGTAGTGCAGGTTGAGTGGTACCAAGGTGTAACCGCGCTGCTCAACCCTGCCGATAAGTTTGTTGATTTCCTCGGAGCGAAGCAAAAGCTTGCGCGTGCGGGTTGGATCCGGCCGGATGTGCGAAGATGTAGTCGGAAGAGGGCTGATATGCATCCCCACGATGTACAGCTCGCCATCGCGAATAATGATGTGGCTCTCTTGGATCTGCACCCGTCCGGCGCGAATAGCCTTAACCTCCCAGCCTTCGAGAACCAAACCGGCCTCGAAGCGGTCTTCGATGAAGTAGTCGTGAAACGCTTTGCGATTATCGATAATGCTCATTTGCGCCAAGCCGGTAAAATCGTCTCATTCTACCCTTTGTGAAAGCCCGTAATGCATAAAGTGCACCGAACCGTCCTCGTACCATACCCAGCAGCCGACATGTTCGAGTTGGTGGCAAACGTCGAAGACTACCCGAAATTCATGCCGTGGTGCGGCGGTGCTCGTGTGCTTGAGCGCACGCCGGAAGGCATGCGCGCGTCCATCACCATTAGCTTCGCCGGCATACGGCAAACGTTCACCACCCAGAACACACATCAGTACCCGGAAAGCATCCACTTGACGCTGGTGGATGGGCCTTTTTCGGCTCTGGAAGGGCATTGGGTTTTTCAGCCCTTGGGTGACGACGCTTGCAAGGTTTTGTTCACGCTGGAGTACGCGTTTTCCAGCAGAACGCTGGAAATGCTCGTCGGCCCGGTGTTTAATCGTATAGCAACATCCTTTATCGACGCGTTTACTCAGCGGGCCGAGCAACTTTACGGTGTCCACTAGCGTGTGTAGCGTAATGCCCCTTGGCAAGAACCACCCCACCATAGACGTGGCCGTCTGTTATGCGCTGCCCAATCAAATATGGCAGCGCAATGTGCGTCTACCCAGGGGATCCAGCATTCGGCATGCACTTGAAGCCAGCGGGTTTGCCGCCGACTTTCCAGCCGTAGATCCTTACACTTCGGGAGTGGGGGTGTACGGCAAGCTACGCGATCCGCAGTTTCAGCTTCACGAGGGCGACCGAGTCGAAATTTATCGGCCACTTGTTTTTGATCCCATGGAGTCGCGACGGCGTCGTGCGCAGCATCGTGCGGCCCAAGCCAAGGGCCCGGTTCGCACCCGGCGGCCCAGGCGCGTATAATTCGTATTTGCGCCCAGGAAATTCTCTATGCGTCTCGTCAAACAAGCGTTTACATTTGACGATGTGTTGCTGGTGCCGGCCTATTCCAGTGTGCTGCCACGCGACACTCGCCTAACCACCAAGCTTACCCGCGAAATTTCCCTGAATATCCCCCTGGTATCCGCAGCTATGGATACCGTCACCGAGTCGCGCCTTGCTATCGCCATGGCGCAAGAAGGGGGAATCGGAATTATCCACAAAAACCTCTCAGCCGATGCGCAAGCGCGCGAAGTTGCCATCGTCAAACGCTTCGAGTCCGGCGTGGTCGCGGATCCTTTCACCGTCACGCCCGACATGAAAGTACGCGATGCCCGTGCGTTGCAACAGCAACACGGTATTTCGGGATTGCCGGTGGTTGAGGGCCGTACCGTGGTCGGCATTGTCACCAACCGCGACCTGCGATTCGAAACCCGTCTGGATGAGCCTATCCGCAACGTGATGACGCCGCGTGAACGCCTGGTGACTGTTCGTGAAGGCGCCACGCGTGAAGAAGCGCAAGAGCTCATGCACAAGCATCGCCTCGAGCGCGTTCTCGTGGTGAACGACGCATTCGAGCTGCGCGGTTTAATGACGGTAAAAGACATCAACAAGAACCGCGCATATCCCAACGCCAGCAAAGACTCCGAAGGCAAGCTCCGCGTTGGCGCCGCTGTAGGCGTTGGCGAAGGCACCGAAGAGCGCGTAGAAAAGCTCGTTACGGCGGGGGTTGACGTCATCATCGTTGATACCGCGCATGGTCATACCAAGGGTGTGCTTGATCGCGTTCGCTGGGTCAAGCGCCACTATCCCAATCTGCAAGTGGTGGGTGGCAACATCGCCACCGGAGAGGCCGCCCTGGCCTTAGTGGAAGCTGGCGTCGATGCCGTCAAGGTGGGCATTGGCCCCGGGTCGATCTGCACCACGCGGGTGATCGCTGGGGTAGGGGTGCCGCAAATTACCGCCATTACCG
>CAZMVM010000152.1:0-7839 GCA_964569785.1 uncultured Pigmentiphaga sp.
AAGTCTCGAATTGCCATGTGAGCCATAAAAAAACCCCCGCGATGCATGTTCGGGAACTTCACTTCGCTCGTTCCCGGAGTATTGCTATTCCAGCCCTTTCATCACTTATCCTGGTCGCGTAGCTCTGGCTCATGCAAAACCAAACGCCACCCATCGAGGTGGCGTTTTTACGTTCATGTCCTCGAACGCCTACTTTGTCTAACTTTAGACATACACGGATCAAGTGCGATGCCAGACTAAGAGCGAAACTAGCCGGATTAGGTGACAGGGTAGGGGTAGGCGGTGTGATCGTTCGTGAAACTTCAGCAGAGTATCCATTCGGCTAAGGGCGCAGAGCGTAGCGGTGCATTAGGATGCAATCGCGTGCAGCAATAAAAGAACGAGCATTTTCTGGAGAGCAGTCGAGCGATCGCCACTCGCGCGGGCTTCCCAAGAACGCAAACTATGAAACAGCTCTGAAAATCAGGAGACAACGATGGGCTCACTTACTGTCCGATCGACGATACGTCGAGTACTAACCACAACCCTCTTCGGGATTTCATTCGGGGTCGTTGCCGCGGCAGCGTCATCTGCGGAACAAAATGCGCCCCTGCAACCGCCCGTCACCGTCAAGCTGGGCACCTTCCGTTCCCTGTCCGATGGGGCCGCAGCAGTCGCAGTGGGTAAGGGATACTTCGAGGAACAGGGGCTGAACATCGAGTTCGTTCAATTCGCGAACTCTGGTGAGGCGATGCAGGCGTTGGGCCTCGGACAGATCGATGCTCTCACCGGCCCTGTGAATGCGGGCCTATTTAACGTCCTGCTGCGCAAGATTCCTCTGAAGATCGTGGCAACGGCTGGCGACCAGCCTAAGGGCAGTGGAACCATCGCTCTTGTGCTGCGCGAAGACATCGTCGAAGCCGGTCGGTATAAAACACCGGCCGATCTCAAGGGATTGAAGTTATCCGTTCCTGGCCGCACCTCGGCTGCGCACTTTTTTCTGAAGGAGCTGGCCGCTCAAGGCGGACTCACCCTTAAAGATCTCGATCTCACGCATCTTGGCCTTCCGGAAGGGGTGCCGGCCATGGCCAACAAGTCGCTCGACGGTGTGGCCACCATCGAGCCTTATGTGACGATGACCGTCACCGAGGTGCCCGGCCGGCGGGTGGTGGGAATGGATGAAGTGACCCCCGGTTTTCCGGTGTCTTATCTTTTGTATTCATCCGACTTTGCGGAGCAGTCGCCCGAAGCAGCGAATCGCTTCATGGTGGCCTACATCAAGGGCGGTCGCGACTACGGAGCCGCATTCAGTGATAAGAAAGTCGATCAAGAGGCCATCTTGAAAGTCCTTAAGGAGCAAGGCATTCCGGCGACCGCTACAAGTATTCCACCGCACATCGCATACAACGGCGAACCCTCGTTCGAGGGTGTCGATGCGTTTACCGACTGGCTGCTCGAGGAAGGAGTGATCAGTCAGAAGCTTGACTTGCGTGAGTATGTGGATGACAGCTATCGACAGCATGCGCTCAAGATATTGCAAGAGGGTCAGTAGCAGTTTGGGCTGGAGGACGCCTTATGACGCAACGTGGTGCCGATGTGGCAGTACTGGACAGTTACCGACGGTCGGCCGCACCTCGAGATCCTAAAGTTAAGTTGCGGCTCACTGGCGTGGGTAAGAGTTTCACCTCTCCCAATCAGGTCACGCAAACGGCACTAATGCCGATCAACCTCGAGGTTTACGACGGCGAGTTCTTGTGTATTGTTGGGCCCTCCGGCTGCGGCAAGACAACCCTCCTGCGCATTCTTGCCGGGCTGGAGCAGGCGACAACGGGGACGGTGGAAGTACTAGGCACCGAAACGAAAGGGCAGGGTGGTGACACGCGCTCGCGCCCCGCCAATTCTATGGTGTTCCAGGAGCAGAGCCTGTTTCCCTGGATGTCGGTTCGCGACAATGTTGCGTTCGGGTTGAAAGCGCGGGGGTTTTCCAAAGAAGAGCGGTATCGGATGGTTCAGCCTATTATCGAAAAGGTGCATCTGGCCGGCTTCGAGAAGGCGTATCCCCATCAGTTGTCTGGAGGCATGAAGCAACGGGTTTCTATTGAGCTGTTGCGCGCAGAGCGGGGATCGCTAACGCACTCCATGATTCGCGATTCGAGTGCTCGTTATGGCTCCCATAGAATGGGTGGCAGCTATGAACCCTTTTGTGAACTTAGATGAAGACGACTTCCTAAGTTACTTCGAGGCTTATCCTGGTATTCACATTCGGGATGGAGCGCTGGTCTGTGACAACGATTCGGCTCGCGACAACATATTTATCGTGCGCTCAGGCACCGTCAGGGTGTCGATTATTAACATGAATGGAGGAGAGCGCTTGTTGTTCTACGGACGAGCGGGCTGTCTCCTCGGAGATACGCTGTGCTTTAGTGTGCAAAAGGATGTGCCGATCGGGTTGCAGGTTGTTGCTGTCGGGCCTTGTGAGGTCGTGCGCATTAGTCACGAGCGATTTCGTAGCTTATGTTCAGCTAATGTGGGAATCGCCACGGCCGTCATCTCGCGCGCATATTCCAAGATTGCCCGGTTGATCGAACAGTTGGAGTATGCGACCTTCCGAGACACGACGGCCCAGGTTGCGGCGCTAGTGGAGGCACTGGCCCGCGAAGCAGGCGGTGGAGACCAAGATATTGATACGCCCGTCCGTATCAAAATGACACACCAAATGATGGCAGCCGCGACGGGACGTACGCGGGTATCAGTGACTTATGGTTTGAATCGCTTGCAAGAAGGTGGAGCAATTCGGCTGGGACGGGGCTATGTTGAAGTGATTGATCCGGCCCTGTTGAGGCGTTACATAGAAACTGCCTCTAGCCCTCGAGCGATGCCAAGCGCCTCGTACCAGTAGGCATCGCAGCCGCCCCGTAGGATAGGGCACACTGAAGGGCGACGCATCAAGTGCGTCTGGCCCTCCCGGGTGCGTGAGTTAGAGCAACGACGCGTCTGACTCTGTGGTGGCGCCGATGAGCGAGATATTCACCCCCTGCTCGACCAAAGAGAGAAGATCTTCGGATGGGGCTTCGTCGTCGTAAGGCGCGGGCGAAGGTTCTGAAAGCAGGAATGCTTCCGTGTCGTTCGCGTCCCATTCGGCATGCGTATCGGTATGGACTTCGGAGTTGTAAGCTAAGACTTTGCTCCAGAGTTCCGTAACGGCAATTTTTGCGGTCTCGGCATCAACCACACCCTCGAGAACGTCGCCCAGACTTTCTGTGAGTCCCCTTTTTATTGCGTCTTCGCCGCTAACCACCTCTGAGGCGAACTGCTTTGCGACCTCGACCCGGGCACGCACGAATTCCCCATCGGAATTCCCGGGCTTCAGAGCCGAGCTAAGAAAGGTGGCGATGAACTCGGAGCGGGGAATCTCCTCGCTATCGAGCCTCTCAATCCAATAATTGAGGCCAACGGAGTCGCCCTCACGCCCGAGGACGGTGCGGTAAAGAAAGTGAACATACTCTGCGTTCGGCAGCGTCGTTCCCTGTTCACCATGCTGCGCGCCCGACCAATACATGTGGTGGGCCACCCATTTATAGGCGTCGGGTTCCGGCATACCCTCTCTTAGCGCCGACTGAAGCTGACCCCACCAATATTTGAGCCCTTCGTGCTCTGGCGCACGGTTGAACGCCGCAACGTAAACCGCCGTGAGGAAATCGAGCGGATTGGTGTCGTAATCGCCGCCAGGATCGGGAAGTGGATCGGGCTCCGGATCAGGAATAGGATCTGGGATGGGGTCTGGCTGGGGAATCGGTGTGGGATCGGGCTGTGGAGCTGAGAGATCGAAATCGACCTGCCCAGGCTGCGCAAAGTTGGCAGGGGAATCGTTAATTGTGAGGTCATTGATCGTGACGCCTAATGTGCCAGTGCCACTGCCTTCGAAGATTAACGAAAGAAACGGACTGGAAGATGGCGCCAGGCTGCCGGTAATCGTAGCTGTTCCAGTGATGCCGTCGGATGAACTGCTTGAACTGATGGAGTAGGATCCGGGCACACTGATAGTTTCATATTTCAGCTGATTCGAGTTATAGGTGAACGAAATCGAAAACTTGAATCTTCCCGGGGGTAAATCGTTTGAATCGAGCGCCAGCAATACCCGGCCGGCTTCCGGCTGCACGTCATAGTTAAGAGAGATATTGCTCATTGTGTCTCCATGTTTCCGCCTATTTCGAGGCAAATGTAACCTACGTTAATGCCCCGGTCAAAGCTAAGAGCCGCGCATTCCCTGCGCTGCATTGCCCTGCCGGCCTCCCTTTGGTGTAAGCGCCACGGGCTCGCCGCGACGGAATTTTGTTCCTACGTTTTGAGTGCCTCTATGCTGGCTTCACGGCGGTGGAGGCATTCTCATTGCAACCCACACAATAAAGATCGCTTTGTGCACCTTGGCGGGGGAAATGTTCAGGGCCATGGGGCGAGAGGAATTGGTCCACCGCCAACGAGACCCTGAGGATCGACGTAAGGTGCGGGCTTACCTGACGGAAAGTGCGCGCGCCCTTGTGCCTGTGCTTCCGGAAAAATTGGTCGAGATGCGTGAAATCATGGCGCGCAATATGTCCGAGGTGGAGAATGTGTTGTTGAGCGTTTGGTGCGGCAATTGCGTGAAAACCTGGAAACCGATACGCGCAGTTATTCGCAAGCTCTGGGATAGAATCATCCTACCGGCATCGACATCGACCCGGACAGCAGCTCATGGGTCGATGTGAAAGTTGCTGATCAATCTCGCACCTGAGGATGGCCGCGCCGTTGGCCGCCATCACGGCGCGCGACGTTCGTCCCAGCGTGCGTTTTTGCGTGCATGACTTCGATATCATCAGTTTCAGCGTTCCGCCGTAAACTAGCGTAGGTTGTACATGGATGGAAAGCATATGGTGAGAACGCCTTGGTCAGCCGCAAGGGTTAAAGCGATGGAACCCAAAGCGCGGCTCGCTCCTGTACGGGCTCCCGGCCTCGGCTTTATAGTGGGAAAGTTGGCGCGACGAATTTCATGGTCATTGGCTTATCGAACCGCCTCTAAGGGCGTTACGCCGGCTCAGTTTCCGGTCCTGCGTGTATTGAGTCAGCACGAGCGCGCTACTCAAATGGAGCTTGCGCGCATTTGCGGCATGGAACAGCCGTCGATGGCCGCCACGCTGTCACGCATGGAAAAGAACGGACTTATCGATCGTCGGCCCGATGAGGAAGATGCGCGCAAGCAGAATGTGACGCTGACCGCTCACGGTCGTGCCATGCTGGATTTCATGACTCGACACGCGCATGACGTTTACGACGAAGCGGTAGAGGGCTTGACCAACGAGCAAATTGAAATGTTCTTGGCGATTTGTGCGCACATGACCGAAAACCTCGAGCGCGTGCGTGAGCAGCGGGAGTCGCCGGGCAACTCCTAGCACAAGCGTTATAGGCAGTAGCGCGGTTTGTGATCAGCAAAACAGAAAGGGCAACGTTAATCAATGTTGCCCTTGGTTACGCTGCGCCACCTATGCCTGAACGGTGCTCAGGCAGGTAGGGTATTGGCGTGTGCAGTAGCGCGGCGTGGCCTTAGTTCAGTTTGATGCCGGCTTCTTCAACAACCTGGCGCCACTTCTTGTTTTCGCTGACCAGGAAGTCATGCAGCTCTTCGGGAGTGCTGCCTTGCAATTGAAGGCCATGGCCTAGCGCCTTCTCCCGGATGGCGGGTTCGGAAAGTACGTCATTGACATGCTTGTTAAGCAGCTGCACTTTTTCAGGATCCATGCCTTTGGGTGCAAACAAGGCGATCCACGTGACGGCTTCATAGTCAGGGTAGCCGACCTCGCTGACCGTCGGTACCTCGGACAGCGCCGGGGGTCTTTCCTTACCCGTGGTAGCCAACGGAATGACCCGCTTATCCGCTATAAGTGGAAGCGAAGCAGTGAAATCCACGAAACCGAGTTCGACTCTTCCGCCCGCAATATCTTGCAATGCGGAGGGAGTACCCTTATAGGGAACATTACGCAGCTCGACGCCGGCTGTGCGGCTAAAGAGTTCGGCTGACAGTTGGTGACTTGTACCGATGCCATTGGTGGCATATGCCAGCTTGCCGGGCTCTGCTTTGGCAATACTTACCAGCTTATCTATTGAGTCGATACCCGATTGAGGGCTGGCAACGATAACCACAGGTGCCGTTGCAATCATCGTAATGGCTTCAAAATCCTTTTCGGGAACGTAGTCCAGATTCGAGTAAAGCCATGGATTGATGGACATGGCGCCCGTTACCCCGAACAGAAGGGTAGAGCCGTCCGGGTCGGCTTTGGCGACGTAGGAAGTGCCCAGGTTAGCCGATGCCCCTGGCCTGTTTTCAACAACGAAGGGCGCGTTCAGACGTTGGCTGAGCTCGTCTGCGAGGATACGAGCGATGGTGTCAGCGGAACCGCCTGGAGGGAAAGGAAGGACGATGCGTACGGTTTTATCGGGGTAAGCATGCGTCGGCGCAAACGGTACGATCAGGATGCTCAGTAGAAACATAAGCATCGCCATGGTGCGGCTGAACAATTTCATGTGGTTTGTCTCCTCGTGATTAAGAACGGCGCAGGTCCGTCCAAAGTGGCGCGCCTGAACGCCGCATCGAGCATCTTATCGTTTACGCTGGAAATACGGTAATACTTCCTCTGCAATGGCAGCCATGTTGGTACGCACCATGTCGTTTGGCATGGTGCCGAACTGAGTTTTTGTTAGTACCGTGCCAAAGCCGGCCAGCTCTTGGTAAGCCTCGAGCTTCTCGCGCACGGTTGAGGGGCTGCCCACGATCACAACGCCTGCGTCAACGATGTCTTTCACGCTCTGAGGCTTCTTCGAAACGTTCGCCCGAGTGGCCTTGATGCGTTTCATTGCCTCCATGTTGGTATAGCCCGGCGGTAGCAACATTTCGATAGGCATCTTCAACAGGCGCGTCATTAACGCTTCCAGGTGGGGCGTCGCTTCGCGCATGGCCTTCTCGTCGGTCTCGGCAATGTAAATGCAGTTTGACCAGGCAAGCTGCTCTTTACTGGCTTCGTAACCCGCTTTACGTGCCTCCTCTCGATACATATTGAAGAAGCGTGCCACCACGTCGATCGCGCTGAGTGTTTGGCAATACGTATAGCGACGCTCAGCCGCCCAACGAATCGTGCTGCTCGAACCCTGTGACGGAATCCAGACCGGGGGGTGAGGCGTTTGATATGGGCGCGGCCACGGGTTCATGTAATTCATTTGATAGTACTTGCCCGCGTGGGAGATCGGGCCGGGCTCCGTCCACGCCCTGATGATCATGTCGTGGGCTTCGATGAAGCGCGCTTGAGACTCGGTAGGGTTGATGCCCATCGCGTGATATTCGGCCCCAATGCCCCGCACGAAACCGGCGATAAAACGTCCGCGTGTCAGGTTATCGAGTAAAGCGAACTCCTCCGCAATGGTGAGTGGATTATTCACCAAGGGGAGCGCCCGTCCCAGCACCGCGAGTTGACCTTTTTTTACGCTGCGGGCTAGAGCGCCGGCCAGCACCCCTGGGGTCGGCATCAATCCGTAGGCCGTCTGGTGGTGCTCATTGAGACACACCCCATCGAAGCCGAGCTCGTCGGCATATTCCATTTGGTCGAGATACTCATGGTAGAGCTCGGCGCCAAGTTGGGGATCGTAGTGGCTATTCGAAAACGTGACCCAGGCAGAGCCGTTGCGCTCAATGGCGTCGAGGTTGACATGCCTGTAGGGCATCAGATGGAAATTAAAGAATTTCATGCGGCGTTCCTCGAGTGCTTCACGAGCTGATCTACTTCTTGCGCAAGGGCAGCGGGCTGTTCAATATGTGGAGCATGCCCACACGCGGCA
>CAZMVM010000153.1:0-7839 GCA_964569785.1 uncultured Pigmentiphaga sp.
ATCAGCGACAAGGCGATCATGAGGCCGGAGATCGCCTCGGACGCGTCGGGCGTAATGGGCAGCGAGAAACGCAGGAAGCCGTAGGCGCCCAGCTTCAACATGATGGCAGCCAGCACGATCGAACCGCCCGTGGGAGCTTCCACGTGGGCGTCGGGCAACCACGTATGCACCGGCCACATCGGCACCTTCACCGCAAAGGCCAGGAACAGTGCCAGGAAGATCAGTATTTGTGCAGTGTATCCAAGGGGCAGTTCATGCCAGGTGAAGACATCAAAACTTCCACCGGCAACGTTCCACATGTACACGAAGGCCACCAGCATGAGCAGTGAGCCCAGCAGGGTGTACAGGAAAAACTTGAATGCCGCATAGACACGGTTTGGACCGCCCCACACCCCGATGATGATGTACATCGGAATCAGTGTCGCTTCGAAGAAGAAGTAGAAAAGCAGACCATCCAGCGCGACAAACACCCCAATCATGAGGCCCGACAATATGAGGAAGGCCCCCATGTATTGTCCGACCCGGCTGGTTATCACTTCCCATCCAGCAAGCACCACGATAAAGGTGATGAACGCCGTGAGCAGTACGAACCACAGCGAGATGCCGTCGACGCCAAGGTGGTAATAAACCGAAATCGGAGCGATCCACAACGCCTTCTCGACAAATTGCATGTCGGCAGTGCTGGCGTTGAAGCCGGTATATAGCGGAATGGTAACCAGCAACCCGACCAGGGAGCCCAACAACGCCAGCCAGCGCGCCGGACCCGGGTTGCTGTCCTTTCCGATGAACAGCACCAGAACGCCAAACACGATCGGCACGAAGATCGCAAGCGTAAGCCACGGAAAAGAGGAAGACACCATTTCGCTTGCCATCTTATTTGATCAGCACAAAGAAGGTTATTAGCGCAAGCACGCCAACAATCATCGAAAAAGCGTAGTGATAGATGTATCCCGACTGCAAATGCCGGGAGATTGCTGCGACCCAGCCGACGACGCGTGCACTGCCATTGACAATGATGCCGTCGAGAATGCCGCGATCACCACCCTGCCAGAGCCCTCGTCCCAGTGCGACAGCAAATCGGACGATGACATTCTCGTTGAACCAGTCGAAGTAGTACTTGTTCTCGAGAATCTTGACGATGCCCGAGAAACGCTGGCGCAACGCGGCGCCGGCCTCAGGCCGATACAGGCACGTGTACCAGGCCACCACAGCACCGGCTACGACCAGCCAGAACGGCAAGGTCAAGAAGCCGTGCAGACCATAGGCCAGCCACCCGTGGAAATGTTCTGCCAAAGTAGCCATCGCCGGATGCGAGGCAAACACGGTGATAACACCGTCGAAGAAGTCGCCAAACAGCAGCGGCTCGATGGCGATAGCACCGATGATGACCGAGGGAATGGCGAGCAACACCAGCGGCAGCGTAACCACCCAGGGTGACTCTTTGGGCGTGTCCCCCTGCCCATGGCCAACGGTGCCGTGTGCATGCTGCTTCAGCACCTCGCGGAACCGCTCTTTGCCGTGGAACACGACGAAGTACAGCCGGAACGAGTACACCGATGTGACGAAGACGCCAATCAAGGTTGCATAGTAGGCAAAGCTGGCGCCCCAAATATTGGCGGAGCCCGCCGCTTCGATGATGTGCTCTTTCGAGTAGTAACCCGAAAAGAAAGGCGTGCCGATGAGCGCGAGCGTACCGATCAGGAAGGTGAGCCAGGTAATCGGCATATACCGCCGCAAACCACCCATATTACGGATATCCTGATCGTGGTGCATGCCGATGATCACGGAACCCGCACCCAGGAATAGCAGCGCCTTGAAGAACGCGTGGGTCATGAGGTGGAAGATTGCCACCGAGTATGCCGAAGCGCCCAGAGCGACCGTCATGTACCCCAACTGGGAAAGCGTTGAGTACGCAATGACGCGCTTGATGTCATTTTGGATGATGCCAAGAATGCCCAGGAACAGCGCACCGATAGCACCAATAACGATAATGAGCGAAAGCGCCGTGTTGCTGTGCTCGTACACGGGCGAGAACCGGGCGACCATGAAGATGCCGGCGGTCACCATGGTTGCGGCGTGAATAAGCGCGGAAATTGGTGTAGGACCTTCCATCGAGTCGGGCAACCAGCTATGTAGCGGCACCTGCGCCGACTTACCCGCCGCACCAACAAACAAGGCAATACATGCTACGGTTAGCAACTGCCAATCGGTACCGGGAAACCCGAGGGTGGCCAGGCGATCGGCCTGACCAAACACGTCGCTGTAAGCAAACGAACCGGTATAGGCGAACAATAAGCCAATGCCCAGAATGAAGCCGAAGTCGCCCACCCGGTTGATGAGAAAAGCTTTGAGGTTGGCGAACACCGCGGTTGGGCGCGTATACCAGAATCCGATAAGCAGATACGAAACCAGGCCAACGGCTTCCCATCCAAAGAAGAGCTGGAGCATGTTGTTGGCCATCACCAGCATCAGCATGGAAAAGGTAAACAGCGAAATATATGAGAAGAATCGCTGATAGCCAGGGTCATCGGCCATATAGCCGATGGTGTAGATATGCACCATCAATGACACTGAGGTGACGATGACCATCATCAACGCCGACAGCGTATCGATGAGGAATCCGATCTCGACCCGGATATCTCCGAGCAAGGTCCACGTATAGACCGTGCCGTTGAAGACGGTGCCGTCCAATGCCTGCATGAGAGCGATGACGGAACCGACCGTGGAGATGGCCACGCCCAGGATGGTGATGTAGTGCGCTGCGCGACGCCCGATCACAGCCCGGCCAAGCAGGAAGCTGGTACCCAGCATGCCGGCGAGGATGGATGCAACGAGCGGAGCAAAAGCGATGATTAGATATAGAGAAGGTACACCGTTGTTCATTTTTCTTGTCCGCCGTTCAGCCCTTGAGCCTATCGAGCTCGTCTACGTTGATGGAGTCCAGACTACGGAACAGCAACACCAGAATGGCCAGGCCAATTGCGGCCTCGGTGGCGGCTACAGTAAGAATGAAGAACACGAACACCTGCCCGGCGATGTCCCCGCTCCAAGCGGAGAAAGCCACGAAATTGATGTTCACGGCGAGCAATACGAGCTCGATACACATCAAGAGCACGATCAGGTTGCGCCGGTTCCAGAATATGCCGAACACGCCCAGTGCAAACAGGATGGCGCCCAGCACCAAATAATGTCCAAGCGTGAGCGTCATCATGAGCGTTCTCCTGCAGAAGCGGTAGTCTCCGACGCAGCCCCACTTGCCGAATCACGCGGCTGGGCAGACATCCGGACCATGCGTAACCGATCGGTGGGCCGCGCCTTGTGCTGCTCGGCGGGATCATTGCGCTTGACGTCGGTGCGCTTACGCAAGGTAAGCGAAATGGCCGCGACCATTCCCACTAACAACACCACCGCTGCTACTTCGATCGCAAAGATGTATTCGCTATACATTGCGGTGCCTACAGCCAGTGTGTTGTTGTAGTCGTCAGGGTACGTCGGCAAGGGCTGCGCAGGATCGGACCACGTGGCGCCGATCACGAAGGCCATTTCCGCCACCATGATGGCAGCGATGACCAGTCCCAAGGGCAAATAGGTACGCACCCCTTGACGGAGCTGGCTCATGTCGATGTCGACCATCATGACGACAAAGAGGAAGAGCACCATGACGGCGCCCACATAAACCAGCACCAGCAGCAGCCCAAGGAATTCGACACCGATCAATATCCACAGCATCGAGGCGGTGAAAAACGACAGCACCAAGTGCATTGCCGCGGTGACCGGGTTGCGAGCGGTAACCGTACGATATGCCGCTACCAAGAGGATAGCGGCGAATACGTAGAACAAAACGGTGATAAAAGTCATGGTTGTCTGCTTTGAGTCGGCTTACCGGTAGCGCGCGTCCTGCGCACGGTTCTCGGCAATTTCTTTTTCGTAGCGATCTCCAATTGCCAGAAGCATGTCCTTGGTCATGTAGAGATCGCCACGTTTTTCACCGTGGTACTCGTAGATGTGCGTCTCGACGATGGAATCGACCGGACAGCTTTCTTCACAAAAGCCACAGAAGATGCACTTCGTAAGATCGATGTCGTAGCGCGTGGTGCGCCGGGTGCCGTCTTCACGCACGTCGGAGTCGATGGTAATGGCTAACGCAGGGCAGACCGCTTCGCACAGCTTGCATGCGATGCAGCGCTCTTCACCGTTGGGATACCGGCGCAACGCATGCAACCCTCGGAAACGCGGCGACGTCGGCGTTTTTTCCTCGGGATAGTACTGTGTCACCTTGCGCGCAAAAACGTACTTCCCGGTCAGCTTCAGGCCTTTGAGCAGCTCGGTCAGCATCAGGCTGCCGAGGAAATCCTTGATGGCTTGAGTCATGGTGGTTTCCTGTGTAGTGCCGGGTTACCGCGCCCAGATGTTAAAGGGCGTCTGCAGCCAAATCGCCAACACGACGAGCCAGACCAGGGTAAGCGGTATGAATACCTTCCACCCCAGACGCATGATCTGGTCGTAGCGGTAGCGCGGGAACGAAGCGCGGAACCAAATAAACATGGAGACGACAGCGAGGGTTTTCAGGAACAGCCAGAGCCAACCCGGAACCCAGGTGAACGGCGCGAAGCCGAAAGGTGCGTCCCAACCGCCAAGAAACATGATCGCAGCCAGGCACGACAGCAGAATCATGTTGGCATATTCGGCAAGGAAGAACAGCGCAAAGCCCATCCCCGAATATTCAACCATGTGGCCAGCGACGATTTCGGACTCGCCTTCGACCACATCAAAGGGGTGCCGATTGGTCTCCGCTACGGCCGAGATCACGTAGATCACGAACAATGGCAGTAATGGCAGCCAGTTCCAGGACAGGAAGTTAAGCTTCATGTCGGCGAATGTGCCACTTAACTGCACATTCACGATCTCGGTGAGATTCAGACTGCCTGACACCAGCAAAACGGCCACCAAAATGAAACCAATCGCCAGCTCGTATGACAACATCTGAGCTGAGGCCCGCATGGCGCCAAGAAAGGCATACTTGGAGTTGGATGCCCATCCGGCCACGATGACCCCGTACACGCCGACGGAAGTGATCGCCATGATATAGAGCAGACCGGCATTCACATTAGCCAGGACGAGCTCAGGCCCGAACGGGATAACCGCCCAAGCCGCAAAGGCGGGCATGAGCACCACCATCGGCGCCACAATGTACAAGACCTTGTTCGCCTGGGACGGGGTGATCACCTCTTTGAGGAGCAGTTTGAATACGTCGGCGAACGCTTGCAGCAGCCCCGCGGGCCCAACCCGGTTGGGCCCCTTGCGCTGGTGCATGGCCGCAATCAGTTTGCGCTCCCAGTACGTGAGATAGGCCACCGAGAGGATCAGCGGAACAAGAATACATACGATGCCCAGCATGATCCAGACAACCGACCACAGGTTAGAGCCGAGCAACGATTCGCCGTATGTGTGGATAGTGTCAAGCATCACACGCGCTCCACGGTAATGTTGCCAACGCACGCGCCCAACGCCGCGGTACTGCCATGAGCGGCGGCAATTCGTACAGCCCCATCCGCCAAGGTATCGTCAACCAGGGCTTGCAGGCGCACGGAGCCAGAGGGACTTTGCACCACGATGGTCGCACCGTCTTCCACTCCTAACTGCGCCAGAGTACGTGTGTTCATGCGTGCTCGCGGAGCAGCCGCCGCAGGCGTTGCCTGCAGTGCAGGGGCCCGCCGTACGATGGAATCGCTGAAGTAAATAGGAACGTCGGCGACCCGCTCCAAACCGCCGGTGGACGATGCTGGACTGACGCTGGGCTCGCCGCTCATGCGGTTGGACAGCTTTTCGTTGAGCGATCCGATGACCGCGTCACGCACAGCTTCAGACGTCTCTTCCTCGAAGCCCGGCAATTCCAGCACGTTCCCCAGTACCCGCAGGACTTTCCACGCCGGTCGCGCCGAGCCCGGAGCGGGGACGGTACCCTTGAAGCTTTGTGCCTGGCCCGCTAAGTTGATAAAGGTTCCGGACGTTTCGGTAAACGGTGTCACCGGCAGCATGACATGCGCCCACTCTTCCGCTGCGGAGCGGTAGGTGGTTAGCGCGACGTTGAATTGTGCCCCTTGCAAGGTTGCCACGGCTTGCAACCCGTGTGCGGTGTCGAGCGAGGGCTCGACGTTGAGCACAATGTACGATTTCAACGGCGCCGAGAGCATAGCATGGGCATTCTTGCCTTCGCGTTGTGGAATGGCACCCGCCACATAGCCGCCGACCGCATTACCGCCCACCGGCAAGAATCCGAAGCGTGCGTCAATGAGCTCGGCCAGTGCCTGCGCGTTGAGCGCAACTTCTGCTGCGTGTGCTGACTCGACCGCAGCACGTCCGAGCCAAATTGCGGCATTTGATCCACTGGCTAAACTTTCAGCGATGGCGACTGCTTGAGCCGACGGCTCAATGTGGGCCAGCGCGGCCGGAATATCGGTTTGCTTAATGCGTGCCAATGCGACCAGCACTTCCGCCACGGAGCGCGCCAGCTCGCTGGGCCGCACTGTGTACCGGGCAGTGAGCGGCAACAGCCAGTCGTCGGCCGCCACGTCAAGCGACATCACTTGAGTGCCATGCTTGGCCGCCTGACGCAGCCGCTGTGTGATCAAAGGCTGATCAGCACGCATAAAACCGCCGATCACCAGCACGCGGTCGAGGTCGGCGATTTGAGAGACTCCCATTCCCAGCCAGGGCGCGCCCGTGAGAGCCGCGTCGAAGGCGGGATCGATTTGCCGCAAGCGGAAATCAATGTTGTCGGAACCCAATGCCCGTACAAGACGCGCCAACAAGGCGAATTCTTCCGTGGTTGAGTATTCGGCTGCTAACGCACCGATTTGCCCGGCGCCAAAGTTTTCCTTGACCTGCCCCAGCCCAGCGGCCACCGCCTGCAGTGCTTCTTGCCAATCTGTCTCGCGCCACGTTCCGTCGCTGCCGCGAACCATGGGAGTCGTCAGGCGGTCTTCAGTGTGTAGTCCTTCATACGAGAACCGATCGCGGTCGGAAATCCAGCACTCGTTGATTTCTTCGTTTTCGAAAGGCACAACCCGCATGACCTTGTCACGAAGGACCTGCACAATAATGTTGGATCCAAGACTGTCGTGCGGGCTAACCGTGCGGCGACGGGCGAGTTCCCACGTACGGGCGGTAAACCGGAAAGGTTTGGACAATAGCGCGCCGACCGGGCAAAGGTCGATCATGTTACCGGAGAGCTCGGACTCGACGGCCCGACCAACGAAGGTAGTGATCTCCGCGTGTTCGCCGCGGTTGAGCATGCCAAGCTCCATAACGCCTGCGATTTCTTGGCCAAAACGGACACATCGTGTGCAATGGATGCACCGTTGCATCGCCTCTGCGGAGATCAGCGGCCCCATATTCTTGTGGAATACCACGCGCTTTTCTTCTTTGTAACGCGAAGCCGCACCGCCATATCCCACGGAAAGATCCTGCAGCTGGCACTCTCCCCCCTGGTCGCACACCGGGCAATCCAGCGGGTGGTTGATGAGCAGGAACTCCATGACGGACTTCTGCGCCGCAATCGCGCTTTCAGAGCGCGTATGGACCACCATGCCCTGGGTTACCGGAGTCGCACAGGCCGGCAGGGCCTTGGGCGCTTTCTCAACTTCTACCAGGCACATGCGGCAGCTTGCCGCAATAGACAACTTCTTGTGATAACAGAAATGCGGTATGTACACGCCCAGCTTGTTGGCCGCATGCATGACCATGCTGCCTTCCGGCACTTGGACCGGCTTGCCGTCGATCGTGAGTTCAACCATTACAGATACTCCGGAACCACGCACGATTTGTGCTCGATGTGGT
>CAZMVM010000154.1:0-7783 GCA_964569785.1 uncultured Pigmentiphaga sp.
AGCGCAACCTTGCCAAGGTTGAGGTCGCGAGTTCGAGACTCGTTTCCCGCTCCATCCCCCTCCTCTTTATCATCTTCATCATCTTCGTTTAGTCAACACGCTCCCCAGGCCTACATAAGGCGTTGGCTAACACGTCCTTGCGTTTGCCGGCGGCATTCAGCCGAATTCCTCGGGTTACGCTGCATATCGGGGCCAGCAGTACGACTGCCGCGCGTCAGTGATGCCCAAAGCTTTTGATTACACATCCATTTCCAAGGCCCTTGATTTCCAGTCGCCGCGTGGCTTGCATTCAGATGACGCAACCTCAAGGAATCCTGCCGGCATTTTACGGTTCGCCCTAGTTTTGCGCGTTGGCATGAGGCGCTCACCCTGAATCAGGAGCCCATTCTTCCCGCCGCTGTCCGCTGAACCCTTCACGGCGGCACCCTGTGGTGGGAATTGAATAATGTCTGCCACTACCGATCCGGTAACCATCCGCCCATCTTCATTGTTCTAATGTTTGGTCAAATTGAAATTTCTTGTCCGGTGGTGGATGTATGGGTAAGACGTCGACCCCAACCGACATTTGCTCAGGGCCGATGTTCTAACGAATCCGTGTTTTCTCTTCAAATAAAGTATTACAGCAAATAAGGCATTACGGACCTGCATGACTTCGCCTATCAACGCGCGCGCCCCCTTGTGGTGCCCTTTCAGCCGCCGACTTCCGTACTTCGTCGAGCAGCCGTTGCAACGTTTCCGTTGGGCGCTGGTCGGGGCGCGAGGATATTCCCACCGGACCGGCTGAAGAAGAAGTGGGCAATGACAGTTGAACTAATGTTCCGCGCTCAATATCCGTTTCCACCACCCCCACAGGTGCACACCAAACGGCGTCTGTCTGCAACACGAAGCTGCGACCGAATGACGCATCAATCGTCTCTATTCTCAAGTCGGGTAACCCGAGCCCAGAAGCCAGCAGAAACTGATCGACGGCTTCGCGCAACTGGGTACCTGCATCGGGGAGCACCATACGATAGCGCCGCAGGCTGCCTAGATGGATTGATCTCTCGTTCAGCAGCGGATGACCTGGACGCACGGCAAATACGACGTGCTCGGGATAGAGATACTCGAAGTTAAGCCCATGCATGTCGGTTGGCTCGGCAAGGCGCCCAATCACAATATCCAGTTCGCCCTGTCTGAGCAGCCCTACCAGGTAGTTATTACTGCCCGTGCGCACACGAAGCCGCGCGTTGGGCTGGCACGAGAGAAATCGCTGAATGGCTGGTGGCAGCACCGTGGCCGCCACATTCGGTAGCGCTCCTATCACAATCATGGGCGCCTCTGCCGCTTCTTCTCGCGCGATGCTGTCCAGTCCTTCCCTCAAGGTTCTGACACCGCTGCCTGCATAGCGAAGCAGGACTTCGCCGGCGGAGGTCAGTTCGACTCCCCTCGAGGTTCGGTTCAATAGCGTCTGTCCCACAATCCCTTCAAGCTCACGAATGGCCTTAGACACCGCCGGCTGGGTAACGGCGAGCGCTTGCGCAGCCAGCACGATGCTCCCGTGCTCGGCAACCGCCAATAAAGCATTCACATGACGAAGCTTGAGTCGCTGATACATGCCCCCTCCCCAGACTCGTTGTGAAGCGTTCGCCCACATCCTCACTTATATAACTTTTTGGAATGTCGGAAGAAGATAGTTTCAATTCTCAACCCCGCAGCCGCTGCCTAGAATACGAGTAACGCTAGGGCGCCCCGGTGCGACAAACGACCCCATACAACCCGATCTAACTTCCGGGCCGAGTTCGGCCCACAGCTCAAGGACGACCACGATGACTGCATCCGTGTTCACACCGCCTGCGCCCACCCCCATCAGGTCCTTCAACGTACGCCGTCTCGGCGTGTTCCTGGGTGCCGAAGTGACCGGCCTCGATTTAACCCAACCTCTGGATGAGGCCACGGTGGAAGAGCTCAAGCTCGCCCACGCAGAGTATGGAGTGCTGGTATTCCCTAATCAGAAAATTTCATCAGAAGATCTTAAGCGCTTCGGGCGGTACTTTGGCTCATTAAGCGTGCATCCATTCTCGACCAGCGCCGAAGATAGCCCTGAACTCATCGTTTACGACAACAAAGAGGGAAATCCGCCGGCACCTACCGACGTCTGGCATACCGATGAAACTTTTAGAGAATGTCCACCCATGGGCACGGCGCTATGCTCAAAAATTATTCCGGAAGTGGGGGGAGACACGGCATTTGCCAGCATGTCGGCTGTGTATGAAGGGCTATCTGATCGTATGCAGAGCTTCCTGTCTGGTCTGGAAGCAGTGCATGATTTCAAGCCGTTTCGAGGGCTTTTCCCCGCGACACGTGAAGGGGTCGAGCGCCTGCGCAAGTTTGAAGACCTTTATCCGCCTGTCACGCATCCGGTAGTTACTGTACACCCCATCACAGGACGGAAGGTGTTGTTCGTAAACCCTCAGTTCACCTTGTATATCAAGGGCATGGCGGAAGACGAAAGCCGCTGCTTACTCGACCTGCTCTTTCGCAAAACACTTATTCACGAGTACCAATATCGTCACCGCTGGGAACCCAATATGCTGGTATTTTGGGACAATCGCTGCGTTCAACACTCCGCTTTGCACGACTATTATCCCCAACGACGTCTGATGGAGCGGGTAACGATCAGCGGGACCAAACCGATTCCTGCATCAGCAGCCGCCGACCCTGCCGAACTGCGTCGCTATCTGATGCCCCCTATTACTGCGTTTAATCAAAGTCGGCAAAAACGACTTCACGAGCGTTAGACCACCGTTTAGAGAACGCTTCCAGGACTATTCCTATACGCTGGGCAGGCCCGTTTAAGCAGGGCCCTTCATATAACTGAGTTGTGTCCATCAAGTTCAACTCACGGGAGGAGATTATGTTAAGAATACTGATCGCCACTTTGTTTCTTACCGTCTCGGCTGGGAGCGCCGTGGCACAAAGCGACTTTCCTAGCCGCTCAATCAGGATGGTGGTGCCTTACCCCCCTGGTGGCTTCACCGACCTCTTGGCACGGACCATCGGTCAAAAAATGTCGCAAAGCCTGGGACAACCTATCGTTGTCGATAATCGCGGTGGCGGCGGTAGCACCATTGGTACCGACATCGTGGCAAAGGCAGCACCGGACGGCTATACGCTTTTGTTGGCCGCAGTCGACCTTGCAATTAATGAGAGCCTGTATAAATCCTTACCTTACAGCGCGGAGAACGATTTCACCCCCGTCGCCCTGGCTGCGCACAGTCCGATGGTTCTGGTCGCTAACGCGGGCTCGGGCATATCGTCGGTGCAGGAGCTCATCGAACAAGCCAAGGCGCAACCCGGGCGGATTAACTATGCATCAGGGGGAAATGGCACGGGCGCACATTTAGCGATGGAGCAGTTTAAAACGCGCGCGGGCGTAGACCTTACGCACATCCCCTATAAGGGCAACGGGCCCGCCACCACGGCCATCCTTGGAGGCGAGGTATCGGTAATGTTCTTGCAAATGGCAATCGCTGCACCCCACATCGAAGCAGGCAAGCTGACAGCCCTGGCCTTGCCCGGAGCCGAGCGTTCCGACGCCATGCCCGACGTTCCAACATTATCCGAGACGGTGCTACCGGGCTTTGACGTGACACCGTGGTTTGGTGTCTTGGCACCAGCCGGTACACCCGAGCCCATCGTACAGCGGCTGAACACCGCCATTGTCGACGCGCTCAACGAGCCCGACGTGAAAGAAATGCTGACGCGGCAGGGAGCTAAACCGGCAAGCAGCAGTCCACAGAATTTCGCGCAATTTATCCGCTCAGAAATTCCACGCTGGGCAGCTGTAGTAGAAGCGTCAGGCGCTCGGGTAGACTAACGTATCATTCGCTCGAGTTAGTTCAATCATTCAAACACCGGTGGAATCCAGCGATGGCTATCGATTTGCATGCGCATTACCTGCCCTCGGAGCTTGTTGCCCAACTTCGCGCTCGCCATCACATACCGCGAATAGCGTCGGGCCCCGAGGGCAAGGAGCACCTATTCATGCCGATAGGGTCGCTGGCTTTCCACGATGGCTACGTCAACCTGGAAGCGCGCCTTCAGTACATGGACAAAGTGGGGGTGAAACGCCAAGTCTTGTCCCTGCCCGGCTTGTTCGGTGTGGACAGCTTAGCGGCAGCTGAAGCACTGCCCCTCGTCCAGATCTTCAACGACGATCTCATCGATGTCTGTCGCCGTCACCCCGACCGCTTCTCCGGCCTGGCGGCTTTACCGCTCGCAGATCCGAAAGCGGCTCAAGCAGAACTGAAGCGTACACGCAAAGCTGGGCTTGCGGGAGCGATTCTTCCGGTGAATAGTTTTCTGACCGAAGCCCATGCCGAACGTCTACGCCCTCTTTTCACGTTGGGAAACGAACTTGGGGCGCACTTTTTTATTCATCCGGGACGTCGCCCGGATCAAGTCGATGCGCCGCCACCAGCCGACACCGACTATACCGTAGCGCGCCGTGCACTTGCCGTGCAGGCTGCCGTGGGTGAGGCCATGGCGACCCTCCTCTTTTCGCCCTTTCTGGATGCGTTCCCGAACGTCACGATACATGTCGCTAACCTGGGTGGCACCTTTCCCGCGGTTTTCGAACGTATCGTGGAAGTCGTCCGGTTGCGCAGCACCGGTGCAGAACTCCCTTCGGCGCGCGCTCGCCCCGTTTATGTCGATTGCTCGTCCCTCGGCCCTGCCGCTCTGGCGCTAGCCGTTGAAATTTTCGGCAGTGACCGCATTGTCTTAGGCACTGACTGCCCCATTTTTGACACCGAGAGCTCGTTAGCTGCGATTCGGAACGCCAAACTAAGCCCTGAAGCGCAGCAGGCCATCCTGCATACTAACGCTAAACGGCTACTTCGCTTAGCAGACAGTAGCGAATAATGCTATAATCTTTCGTCTTAAGGCAACACCTTGCCTTGTTGCGCTTTTAGGAAAGAGCAACAATCGAAGGCAATCGTGAAGGCGCAATGGCAGAGTGGTTATGCACCGGACTGCAAATCCGTTTACCTCGGTTCGATTCCGGGTTGCGCCTCCAGAATCACCTTTGCAAAGCGTGGGTTTTATCCCCTTTAGCAGTGAACCAAGCCGCCACTTATGGGCGGCTTTTTTGTTCGCGCCAATACTTCTGAAACATAAGCATGTCGGGCAGGTGGACGCCGGCGCTGGGTTCAACGGAACGCTGCTCTGCGTCATACCATCAGGGCGTAGCTAATAGCTCTAACGCCGCGATGCTTTACTCCGTTTCACGTAGAACACAGCTCGACCATTCCAGCTAAGGAAGCGGCTCCATCAGGCCCTTGTCATCGCCAGTGTCACTGTACAACGCATTACAGCGATTTGGCCGCGATGCCCAACGTCTTGATCACTCCACCCCACGTGTTCAAGTCGCTTTCTATGACATTGCGAAACTCTTCAGGCGTACTGGTGCGTGGGATGGCGGCGTAGTTTTCAATGCGCTCACGCACCTCGGGGGCACTGGCTGCTTCTACCGTTACTGCATGCAGCTTGTCGAGAATGTCTTTTGGAATTGCAGCAGGCGCCAGGATGCCTGCCCACGCTGAAACCGCCGCCTCCGGATACCCCTGCTCAGAGAGAGTTGGCACGTCTGGGATACCCGGCAGCCGCTCGTTACTCGTTACGGCGACGATACGCAGCTGTTCGCTTTTCGCCGGTGGCAGATAAGCGAGCAAGGCGTCGCAGGCGACCGAGATACGCCCGGGAATCAAGTCCTGCAGAATCTGCACCGTACCTTTGTACGCAATATGCTGCATCTCAATTCCCGCGTGCTGCTTGAGGAGCTCGCAGAGTAAGCGCTGCGCTCCAGCTTCGCCGGACGACCCGAAGTTGAGCGCAGTGGGATGTTGTTTTGCGTAGGCGATGAACTCAGGCAGTGTCTTGACGGGCACCTGTGCACTGATCATGACTCCCATCGGCACCTCGGTGACCAATGAAATGGGCTGAAAATCCTCGTTTTTGTATGGCAGATTGTTGTACAGATGCGGCAGAATGGAAAAGGTATTCGTGCCAGCGTAGAGCAGCGTATACCCGTCATTGGCCGCGCGCGCCACAAAATCAGCGCCAATTATTGTCGAAGCCCCTGGCTTGTTTTCCACAATAACGTTTGCGCCTAGCTTGGCACTCATGCGCTCTGCCAGCATGCGTGCAATGGTGTCGAATTGTCCTCCCACCGTGTACGGCACAATCAGAGTAATGGGTCGCTCTGGCCAACTGGCGGGTTGGCCCGACGATGTGAACGTTGCCGCGGCCAGACATATGCCCAACGCCCAACCGGCCATGGTGGGCAGACTACGATGATGCCGCCTTGCTCGAAAGAGCACGCATGTCGAGAGTTTCGCCACCCCTGTCTCCTTATGCTTCTAATGCGTTAAACGTATGCGTCGTTAGGAAGAAGCTGCTCAGCCTGCATGGGATGCAAAAGTGAACAGTTAGAGCTGAGCGAATACGATTATGCGCGTATCACGCAGACGGGCGATACCGGTTTTACCCGCCCTCCAGTCGCAGTGTTTAAACTCCGCCCTTGGCCCAGCGACCGGTGAGAACAAACTAAGAGCGGCTGCCTAGTCTTTCCTATCTATCCCCGCTTGAGTCGCGGGTCATGTTGCGCAGTACGTACAAGGTGCTTGCTCGCATGCGGTGTGCGTCGAGGCCATTGCCCGGTCCCCCTTTGCAACCGTAATTCGCCGCGAGGTCGCGTCCTGCCCGCCTGAAGGTGGCGAAAGTTATCGTTCGAACCCTTGGTCCCGGCTGACTCGTTTATCGCCGGTCTGAGTCGTGCGCTTGGCCGACGACTGCCTACCGGCGCTTAATCAGTGGATCCTGGCGATCAGTCTTTGATAGAGCGGGCCGTTTCGATCAACAAAGCTTCTTCTTGCTTTAGAAATGCGGCGAACTCATCCGCATCTTGATACGCCAGTGGCGTATCGATCTTCTCCATCGCCTCGCGAAACTCCGGATCCTGCGCAACTTGCTTCATCGCAGAGCGCAGCTTCTCAAGAACCTCCTTAGGGGTCGCAGCCGGGGCGAATAGTCCAGACCAAACATAGAAGTTAGCGTCGTATCCGGCTTCTCGCAGTGTAGGGATATCCGGAAGGCGTGGATGGCGTTCGGGCCCCATGATCGCCAGCGGGGTGAGGCGATTTCCTTCAAGTTGACTTGCCACCGTGGCCGGGCCACCCGTACTCAGATCCACCTGATCGCTCAAGACGGCAATCATGGCTGGCCCGCCGCCTTGGTAGGGAACGTGCTTGAAAGTGACATCTGCTACGTTAGCCAGCACCTGCATCGAGAGTTGAGTGTTCGCGTAGTAACCGCTTGATGAATACGTGACGGTGTCTGGGTTGGCCCGCGCCTTTTCTACGATCTCCTTGACCGTCTTGCCTGCCATTGCAGGCCCTCCAAAAAGAACAACGGGTTCAAGAGACACGCGTGCGATGGGAACAAACTGGTCGAGTTCGTAGCTAGGCTGGCGTCCCTGCAGCCGGTCTGCTTCGGGCTGCACCAAATGGCTAGGAAGTGCCATGAGCAAAGTGTAACCATCGGCCGGCGCGCGTGCCGCAGCTGCGGTGCCGATGCTGCCTCCAGCCCCTGCCCGGTTGTTGATGACATGGGCTGGCCGAGCACTTTCTCCAAACTGTTCGCGGTAACGCGCGCCGTGAGGTCTGCGACCCCGCCCGGGGCGAAGGGAACAATCAGGGTAATTGGTTTTTCTGGGTATTGAGCCACCGCAGAGGTCGTCGCTATT
>CAZMVM010000155.1:0-7348 GCA_964569785.1 uncultured Pigmentiphaga sp.
CTTTTACTTTTACGGTTTTCCGATGCCGCTGGCGGAGGAAGGGAAGAGCTGTAGCACCTAAAGTGCGCAAGAAACCCTAAAAGGCCGCCAGAAAACCTGGCGGCCTTTTTTATTTCCGTTGTTTTCACTGTTCTTTATTTGTCTGATTCTTCTTTGCAACAGCTTTCTAAAACGACGGTTCTGCAACCAAACGACCGAGTGGAGTGTCCCGTGCCGTACAACACCGATGACTTACGCATCCGAGAAATTCGAGAACTTAGCCCACCTGCGCATTTGATGCGCGAGTTTTCGATCAGTGACGCAGTCGCGCGGGTTGTGTATGAGACGCGTCAAAACCTGCACCGGATTCTGCACGGCATGGACGATCGGCTGGCCGTGGTCATCGGTCCGTGTTCGATTCACGATCCGGAAGGGGCGCTGGAGTACGCCAGCAAGTTGCGGGAGCAGCGTGATCGCTTCGGTAGCGAACTGGAAATCGTGATGCGGGTGTACTTCGAGAAGCCGCGCACTACGGTAGGCTGGAAGGGCCTTATCAACGATCCTGATCTGGATGGCAGCTTCAACATCAATAAGGGATTGCGCATCGCTCGAAGCTTGCTTCTGGAGATCAACGAACTCGGTTTGCCCGCGGGGTGCGAATTCCTCGACATGATCACGCCACAGTACATCGCGGATCTGGTCTCTTGGGGCGCCATCGGGGCGCGTACCACCGAGAGCCAGGTGCATCGTGAGCTTGCTTCCGGTCTGTCCTGCCCGGTGGGCTTCAAGAACGGTACCGATGGCAGCGTGCGTATTGCCGTGGACGCGATTAAGGCAGCGTCCCAACCGCATAACTTCTTATCGGTGACGAAGGGCGGGCATTCTGCCATTGTTTCCACCCAGGGCAATGAGGACTGTCACGTCATTCTGCGGGGGGGCAAAGCACCTAACTACGATGCGGCAAATGTAGAAGCAGCCTGTCAAGAAATCGCCAACGCCGGTCTCGCGCAGCGCCTGATGATTGATGCGAGCCATGCCAACAGCAGTAAGAAATACGAGAATCAACCCTTGGTAGTCGAGAACATCGCCCAGCAGGTCGAAGGTGGTGACGAGCGCATTGTCGGCGTCATGATCGAAAGCAACTTGCTTGAAGGGCGCCAGGATCTGGTGCCAGGTGTGCCGCTGGTCTATGGACGCAGCATCACAGACGCATGCGTGTCTTGGGACACATCGGTTGAGCTGCTCAAACGGCTTGCGAGTGCGGTACAAGAACGTCGGCGCATGCGCGTCAGCTCCGGGAAGTAGGGGCTCGCGGGCGATGGCCTCCGTTGCGCATGCCCATGCGGATGAGGTGCCTGCAGTGAGCGGCGCAGGGGAAGTCAGGGTCGAAGTGTTGCGCGCAATGCCGCGGGCCGCGATATTAGCATCCCGCGGGGTGGGTACAACGCCGCCTGAAGAGGCTAATCGTCCAAAGCGTGGATCGGTGTTGTTGTTTTTGCCCCACCGCTACGTCCCGCGGCGAAAGTGCGCTACAATGATTGATTGCCCTTGACCACGTTTACACTAGGGCTTTGCCATTCATCGCCTGGGCGTCAAGCATCGTAGGCTTGATAATCCCCCAAGCCGCTAAGGGTTGTCATACCGCCAAGTATAAAATTGTGGCGGCGACGTGAAACCAGGATTTTACATTGGGAAAGTTCCGACGGAATTGTAGTGTGGGCATCGGCTTGGCGAGGCGCAAACTGGTTTGATATGTCATGCGCCCCGTCGGTCTCAATGCACCTTGTATCGGGTCGGCATTCCAGTAGCTGCGGGTTGGTTAGCGTTTGCTTGCTCGACAAGTGTGGTTTTATCACGAAGGCTGTCAAGCCGGCCTTTCTTTCGCCTTGCTATCTGTTCAATTGTTTCCCGCCGCTTACATCGAGTATCAACCTACCGCAAGAAGGATATTCTCGTTTGACTAGCCGGCTGCTAATTGACAGGCGGGCGGCAAGGTGCTCTTGTCAGGTAGATGGTTGTCCCTACAAATTAGGTGCGCAAGATTCGCTTTTATATCTGCGGCATAGTTTGTTGAGCTTTTTGGTTGTTTTGTATAACGGGTTTCAGGTTTGCTATGTGACCCTAGGCAACGGCCCTGAACGATAACTCCAATGATTGAGAGTTGGTGGTTTGGCCGGCCCATTGCCCGTAACGCGCCGATGATTGCACTGTGAGCACTTAGTGTTGCGACGCAGTTTCTTGCTGGCGCATTCCCGATCATCGTCTCTGACCTTCTCCTTTCGCATTGTGTCTGTGGCAGCGAATGGTTCATCGGTCGGTCGATGGAGCATTCATCTGCATGCCCAATGTGCCACCCCTGTTTTGACAGCGACCGTTGGCATGCGTGTGCCAGTATCCGAAGTGTCGGTGCTGGAAAACCAAAGCTGCAGCGCAGCGAAAGGATTTCATGTCTAAAGTTTCTTCTTCTACTTCCTCGGCAACTTCGGTTTTGTCTGCCATGCTGGAGTCCGAAATGGACGCAGTGACGGCTCCGACGGAAGGGCGGCAGGCCTCGTTTGAATCGTTGGGACTTGCTCCGGAATTGTTGAGCGCCATCTCGAAGGCGGGCTTTGCCGCGCCGACCGAGGTTCAGGCGCGTTGTATTCCCGAAGCGCTAGCGGGAGTCGACCTGATGGTCTCGGCTCAGACCGGGAGCGGTAAGACGGCGGCATTTATGTTGGCAGCATTGCACCGATTGCGTGCAGATGCGCCGCGCTCACGACTGGACGCTGTACAAAAGCGCTCTGGGCGGGGCGTGCAAATACTTGTACTTACACCAACACGCGAACTTGCCCTGCAGGTGTCTGAGGCCGCCAAAACGTATGCTAGGGATATGCGGGGGCTAAATATCGCCGCAGTCGTAGGGGGCATGCCCTACGGAGCCCAGCTGCGCGCGTTATCGCGCCGGGTTGATGTGTTGGTCGCCACGCCGGGACGACTGCTGGATCACGTGCAGTCGCGACGTGTTGATCTGTCGCAAGTGCGCACGCTTGTTCTGGATGAGGCCGACCGGATGCTCGACATGGGTTTCATCGATGACATCGAGACCATTGTGAACCGCACACCGTCGGATCGGCAGACGCTGCTGTTTTCAGCAACCCTTGATGGCACGATAGCGGGTCTTGCTGCTCGGATGATGCAGAGTCCGAAGCGTATCGTCCTGGCGACCCAGCAGGATAAGCACGAGAATATCGCGCAAAGCCTTTTGTACGCCGACGATTTCGGGCATAAAACGAAACTGTTGGATCATTTGCTTCGCGACGAGGGTGTAACCCAAGCAATTATTTTCACTTCCACGAAACGCGGGGCTGATGATTTGGCCGCCAGGCTGTCTGACAATGGTTTTACGGCAGCGGCGTTGCATGGCGACATGAATCAGCGTCAACGAAACCGCACGCTATCCCGGGTGCAACGCGGTCACGTTCAAATGCTGGTTGCCACTGATGTTGCTGCACGTGGTATTGATGTGCAAGGAATCAGCCACGTCGTGAACTTTGACTTGCCTATGCAGGCTGAGGACTATGTCCACCGTATCGGTCGCACCGGACGGGCAGGGCGGTCAGGTCTGGCGTACACGCTAGTGACCCACGCTGAACGACACAAAGTGCGCCGTATTGAACAGTACACGGGGCAGCGGATACCGGTCCAGACTGTGGCCGGCTTGGAGCCTACTCGAGCCCCGGACGCTCGTCGCGCGGGACCTAAGAGGTCGCCCGCTTGGCGGGGACAGCCTGCAGGAAATGGAGGGGGTCGTCGTGGCAACAAGGCCGACTCGCGTGCATGGGCACCGCGGCAGGCTGATAACGGCTCATGGGGTCGGGGTGGCTCGCAGTCGGCTTCGATGTCTCATCGGAGCGGCTCTGGCGGCGGACGACGCCAGCCGGGCGCTTCGATGGGAGCAGCATCGACCGAGTCGCGAGGGAGGCCACAGCGCGCTCAACGTTCGGGATCGGGCTTTGCCTAATGGTGACGCGGTTTGGGGCGGTCCCAGGCCGCTTTCACGTCGCGTCTCGCCACGGCCGTGTTGACGGCAAGGGTTAATTGCACAGAGCCGACACAACGGAAAAGCTGCTCAGCCTACCCGAGTCCCATCGGGTAGTAGTTCAAGTGCCTATCTGCACAACCTGTGGAAAGCCTGAGTTCGTGATGTATCGGACTCAGGCTTTTCTTGTTGGTAGCCGATTTAGCGTGTGTCGCGGTACGCTGGCGGCGCCAGCTCGCCCAGAGGGGCGTTACGTGCAGGCTGGGGCACTAGTAAGCTTCACTTTTCCTGTTGAAAGCGCACCTTCTCGTACGCATATGGTAATTTGTGGAAACTTTTCTCTGCGCAAAAATAGGCGTTGGGCGCATCATCGAAGATGTGTTCGTCGGGCCGTCTTGATCCAGCCATGACCAGAGGCCTGGTCGATAGCATGATGGCCTGAACCACCAAGCCTATTAGGCGCGTACACCTGCCTTCTCGGGAGAAGCCGAGTGAAGTTCAAGGACTACTATCAAATATTAGGTGTAGAGCGAGATGCGAGCCAGGACGACATCAAGCGGGCTTATCGGAAATTAGCGCGAAAATACCATCCTGACGTTAGCAAAGAGCCCGACGCCGAGGAGCGTTTCAAGGAAGTCAACGAAGCACACGAGGTGTTGTCGGATCCGGAGAAGCGGGCCGCTTACGATCGCCTCGGTGCTAATTGGCGGGCGGGTCAGGACTTCACACCGCCGCCAGGGTGGGAGTTCTCCACGGGGCCCGGAGGCACCCATACCTTCACTTCGGAAGACGCAGCGCACTTTGAGGACTTCAGTGATTTCTTCGAGTCGCTCTTCGGAGGGTTAGGCCGTCGCAGCGGGTTTCGGGCCCGCTCTGCCGAGACTGGTGGCGCGGGACGTGATACCTACGCCCGCATTGCCATCGACATTGAGGACGCTTTTCATGGCGCCACACGTCAGCTGTCATTGCGTGTGCCCGAAATTGATGGTTCCGGTCACGTCACCTTACGCGAGAAGCTTCTACATGTACGGATTCCGGCTGGTATCCGACCTGGCCACCAAATTCGTCTTGCTGGCCAGGGTGAACCGAGTCTGCATGGGGGGCCACCTGGCGATCTTTATTTGGAAGTGGAGTTTAATCCGCACCCCTTATATCGCATCGAGGGACGCGACTTGTACCTCGATTTGCCGGTGGCACCGTGGGAAGCGGCGCTGGGGCGCGCGGTTGAAGCACCTACACCAGCGGGACCCGTCGAGGTCACCATTCCGGCAAACTCCGGTGCCGGCCGCAAGCTGCGTTTGCGGGGCAAGGGGCTGCCTGGGAATCCGCCGGGTGACATGTACATCGTTTTGCAGATCGCACTTCCGCCAGCCAATACGGAACGTGCCCGTGAGTTGTACGAGATGATGGAACGTGACTTGCGGTTCGATCCGCGGCGCTCGATGGGAGGGAAGTCATGAAGACCAAAGCGATCGTCGGCACCGTTCTCGATGACAGCGTCACCGTTTCGATCGATCAGGTCTGCCGCGTATGCAGAGTGCAAGCCGAATGGGTGATCGAGCTGGTTGAGCATGGCGTAGTCGAGCCTGTTCATCGTGGTAGCAAATGGCACTTCCGGGGGTCGGAACTCTCCCGGCTGCGCCGTGCTGTTAGCCTGCAGCGTGACCTGGGTATCAATCCCGCTGGCATTGCCTTAATTCTTGAATTGATGGACGAGCTGGAAGCGCTGCGAGCGCGCAGCGGTCGTATGTGAACCGGGGTGTTTTGCGGCCGGTTAGAGGTCGCTGTTTGTTAGGCTTTCTATATCGGATTGATTAAATCAATAGATTTGATTTATAAGCGATAAACGGCCATACTGATACCACACCGTCGCACTAGCGGTACCCAAGCGCGGCGTCAATTTTATTTTTATCGGGGGTTTTTCATGGCTCTTCCTAACCGTGAAGGCGAGCGGGTTCCTAACGTCACATTCAATGTTCGCGTAGGCAACGACTGGCAACAAATTACCAACGACCACCTTTTTAAGGGTAAGAAGGTCGTCGTGTTTTCGTTACCAGGTGCCTTTACACCCACGTGCTCGTCCACGCATTTGCCCCGCTACAACGAATTGGCTCCCGCCTTTCGGGCGCACGGTGTCGATGACATCATTTGCATTTCTGTGAACGATACTTTCGTTATGAACGAATGGGCCAAGGATCAGGAGTGCGAGAACTTAACGCTGTTGCCCGATGGCAATGGCGAATTCACCGCAGGCATGGGGATGCTGGTGGATAAGCAAAACCTGGGCTTCGGCAAGCGCAGCTGGCGCTATTCGATGTTGGTGAACGATGGCGTGGTCGAGAAGATGTTTATCGAACCGGAAGTGGAAGGGGATCCTTTCGAAGTGTCCGATGCGGACACAATGCTCGATTACATCGCACCCAACGCGAAGAAACCCGACCAGGTCGTGGTGCTGAGCAAGCCTGGGTGCCCGTTTTGCGCTGAAGCAAAAGAGGTCTTGAAATCCAAGGGGTACGAGTTTATTGAGATTCCTTTAGAGAACAAGAATCGAGGCGCAATTCTCGGCGCACTGAGCGGCCGCATGACCGCGCCCCAAGTGTTCATGAATGGGAAACTCATCGGCGGATTGGATGAGCTGAAGGCCGCCGAGCTCTAGTCGAGCATTATCGGTTAATTAAACGCGGTTTGCGCAGCACAAGCTGGGCGTATTACGCGAACCGGCGGCCCACCTACGTCGGATCGTCCCTGGCGGGGTTGCCGTTAAACTGGCAGGCAATGACGCAGGGACAAAAAGTGCGGCATGGTGCACTCCGTTTAGCTTTATCGTTGTACCTCTGTTCCCCGGCTGTTCAGAAGGCAGTTTGAGTGCTCGCCCTTGCACATGCGCCCCAGCTCCGATACTGCATCTCCCCTCTTGTATTGAGTCACGCTTGATTGCCGCTAAGCGGGCTTGTTGAATCACGTAAGTTGAGTCAGGTAAACATCATGAAAACGCTGCAGACGGATGTCGCCATCATCGGAACCGGTACGGCGGGAATGAACGCCTATCGCGCGGCCCGCAAAGCCGGGAAGCGAGCCTTGACCATTGAGGGAGGCGTCTACGGCACCACATGCGCGCGGGTCGGGTGCATGCCATCAAAGCTGCTTATTGCAGCCGCTGAGGCTGCACACGCAGTGAGCGACGCCAGCGCGTTTGGCGTGCGGGTTGAAGGCGACGTGACCATTGACGGGCGCGCCGTCATGCAGCGAGTCCGCAGCGAACGGGACCGATTTGTTGGGTTTGTTCTGCAAGACGTAGAGGCGTTTCCGGCTGAAGACAAACTGCGCGGCTATGCGCGCTTTGTATCG
>CAZMVM010000156.1:0-7345 GCA_964569785.1 uncultured Pigmentiphaga sp.
CGTCCCTCGTCACGGCGAAGGGAGGCCATTCACTTGCATCGATAGCGCCACCCGGAACACGCCAAAAAGGTAGTCCTCATGCCTCAGTTTTTTATCGGTCGTCCAATTTTCGCGTGGGTCGTCTCCCTGTTCATCATTCTGGCAGGGGTACTCGCGATACCCAACCTGCCCATCGCGCAGTTTCCTGAGGTTGCCCCTCCCAGCATCACGATTAGCACCGTCTATCCGGGCGCTTCCGCCGAGGTGGTCAACGAGTCGGTGACGAGTCTGATCGAGCAGGAGCTGAACGGAGCCACTGGCCTGCTCTACTTCGAAGGTCAAAGCGACTCCTACGGCCGTTCGACCATTACCGCAACGTTTGCCCCCGGTACCAATCCCGACCTTGCCGCCGTCGACGTCCAGAACCGCATCAAGATTGTCGAACCCCGGTTACCGCAGGCGGTACTTCAACAAGGGATCAACGTTGAGAAGGCCTCCACCAACTTTCTGCTGGTGGTTACCATCTCCTCGCCCGATGGCAGTATCGATACCGCCAATATTGCAGACTACGCTGCACGCAACGTGCTGAACGAGCTCAAGCGGATACCCGGAGTAGGACGGGCGCAGCTCTACGCTGCCGAACGCGCCATGCGCATTTGGGTCGATCCGGACAAGCTCGTGGGCTATCAGCTGTCGATGGATGACATCCGAGCCGCCATCAGCGGCCAAAATATTCAGGTGCCTGCCGGCGCAATCGGCGCGCAACCTGTTCCGGGGACGCAGCCCATCACCGCGACGATTCTTGTGCGGGGCATGTTGTCCACACCCGAGGAGTTCGGCAACATCGTGCTGCGCGCAAACCCCGACGGCTCAAACGTCTTCTTGCGCGACGTCGCACGCATCGAGGTGGGCTCTGAAAACTATCAGTTTTCTTCACGGCTGAATGGTCAACCCACGGCGGCGATCGCGGTACAGCTGTCCTCCGGTGGCAACGCGCTTGAAACCGCACGCCTCGTGCGCGAACGGATGGAAGAGCTCGAGCGGTACTTCCCCGCCGGCATGTCCTGGGACATCCCCTACGATACCGCCCCTTTTGTAGAAATTTCGATTGAAAAGGTGGTGCACACCCTGGTCGAAGCCGTCGTCCTGGTTGTGCTGGTGATGTTCCTGTTTCTGCAGAGTTTCCGGTACACCCTGATCCCCACCATTGTGGTTCCAATCGCGCTACTCGGCACTTTTGGTGTTATGTATGCGATCGGCTTTTCCATCAACGTGCTCACCATGTTCGGGATGGTATTGGCCATCGGGATACTGGTGGACGACGCCATTGTGGTGGTGGAAAACGTGGAACGGATCATGGCGGAAGAAGGCTTGCCGCCACGGCAGGCAACCCGCAAGGCCATGCGGCAGATCACGGGCGCCATCGTCGGAATTACATTGGTGCTTTCCTCGGTATTCTTCCCGCTTGCCTTCATGGGCGGATCGGTCGGTGTTATTTATCGACAGTTTGCGCTCACCATGGCCACCTCGATTCTGTTCTCGGGCTTCTTGGCGCTGTCACTCACACCGGCCCTGTGCGCCACACTGCTCAAGCCCATCGACCCGGAAACGCATGGGCAAAAGCGGGGCTTCTTCGGCTGGTTTAATCGCGTATTCCAGCGCACCACCCATGGCTACGAAGCCCAGGTCTCGCGGGTCGTGCATCGGCCCAAGCGCTTCATGATCGTGTATCTGGCCATTGTTGCCGTGCTGGGCGTTCTGTACCTGCGTTTGCCCACCTCGTTTCTTCCGGTGGAGGATCAGGGCTTTGTCATCACCAACGTACAGCTGCCTCCTGGCGCGTCGTTGAACCGCACGCTGGCATCCATCGAGCAGATGGAGAAGTACTACATGTCGCTGCCCGAAACCGAGAATACGGTCTCGATTCTCGGCTTCAGCTTCTCGGGTGCAGGAGAAAATGCAGCACTCGCGTTCACCACGTTTAAAGACTGGTCGGAGCGCGATCGGTCGGCCATGGAAATCGGCGCAGCTTCCACTGGCTACTTCGCCGCACATATCCCGGACGGTCAGTTCTTCTCGTTGGTGCCCCCGGCCATTCCGGCCTTGGGCAATGCGGCGGGCTTTGACTTCCGTTTGCAAGACCGCGGCAACCTGGGACGCGCCGCCCTGATGCAGGCACGTAATCAATTGCTGATGCAGGCGAATCAACACCCTGCCATCATGTACGCGCGTCCTGATGCTTTGGAAGACGCACCACAGGTCGAGTTGCGCATCGACCGTGAAGCGGCTGTGGCGCAAGGGGTGCCCTTTTCCAACATTGCATCCACCTTGGCCATGGCGTTTGGTTCGGCGATTATCAATGACTTTGCTAACGCGGGACGGATGCAACGGGTGATTGTTCAGGGCGACGCCGAGCATCGACTCACCCCTACTGATATCCTTAATCTCAATATCCTGAACGTGCGCGGCGAATCTGTTCCCATGAACACCTTTGCCACCGCTGACTGGACACTGGGTCCGATGGGCATAGACCGCTACAACGGTTACGAGGCGGTAAAGATCTCGGGCGAACCCGCCCCTGGGTACAGTACCGGAGAAGCCATGGCCGCCATCGAAGAGATCGTCGGCGGCTTGCAAGCCGGTATCGGCTATGAATGGACGGGGCAATCGCTGCAAGAACGCATCTCAGGTGCGCAGATGCCCCTACTGATTGCGTTGTCCCTGCTGTCCGTGTTCCTGGTGCTGGCTGCCTTGTATGAAAGTTGGAGCATTCCGCTTTCGGTGATCTTGGTGGTTCCGCTTGGCCTGATTGGCTCGGTCCTCGCAGTGACGCTAACGGGCATGCCGAACGACGTGTTCTTCAAAGTCGGCCTGATCACCATTATTGGGCTGTCGGCCAAGAACGCCATTCTTATTGTTGAGTTCGCCAAGGATCTTTACGCTGAAGGCATGGGCTTGTTGGAAGCAACCGTACATGCCGCTCGCTTGCGCTTTCGTCCTATATTGATGACGTCTCTGGCCTTTACCGCGGGCGTGACTCCGTTGGCTCTTGCCACGGGTGCGAGTGCTGCCAGTCAACGAGCGCTGGGGATAGGCGTCGTGGGAGGCATGATCAGCGCCACTATACTCTCGGTATTGCTGGTACCAGTGTTCTTTGTGTTTGTATTGAAACTGTTCCGGGTACCCCCCAAAAAGCTTGACGATGATGAGGTGGCGAGTCGCCCCGAAGGAGTTCGGCATGAGGCTTAACCGTGCGGTCCGGTGTGTAACGGCGTCCTTCCCGCAGTTCAACCGCCGTTCGCGCCCTGCCTTCAGCCTGGTGGCGCTTGTAGTTGCTGCCACGATGGCGGGGTGCAGTTTTATTCCGGAATACACGCGCCCGGATGCGCCCATCGCCGCCGATTGGCCCATTCCCGCCGGAGGCGAAGGGGTGCGCACCGACACGGCTACCGCAGTACCGGCCGCCGGAGTAGGTTGGCGTCAGTTCTTTCTTGACGAGCGTCTGCAAGACCTCATCACACTCGCTCTTGATAACAACCGCGATCTGCGTACCGCGATTCTGAATATCGAAGCAGCGCGTGCGCAGTACAACATTCAGCGCTCAGCGTTGGCTCCGACTATCGGTGTGGGTGCCACCGGTACGCGACAGCGACTACCGGGCGATCTATCGCCCAGCGGACAAACAACGATCGCCTCGCAGTACCAGGTGGGTGTTTCAATGCCCACCTTTGAGCTCGACCTTTTTGGTCGCCTTCGCAGCCTTTCCCAAGCCGCGCTTGCGCAATACCTGGCCACTGAAGAGGCTCGTCGCAACGTTCAGATTACCCTGATCGCGCAGGTTGCCGAAACCTGGCTCAATCTGTATGCCATCGAGGCACAAGTTGCCCTAACCGAGCGCACGCTCGAATCGCGGCAGCAGTCCTACGACCTCGTTGAAGCGCGGGTCAAGGCAGGAGTCGCCTCCACTTTGGAGCTTAACCAGGCTCAAACCCTACTCGACACCGCGCGTAGTAATTTGTATGCCTTGTATCGCGCCCGCGAACAAGCTCGTAACGCCTTGACGCTGCTCACCGGTGTAGCCGAGTTGCCGCCCCCCGATCTAGACCGGTTACGGCGTCAGACTCCAATACTGGCAGCGATTCCGGCAGGCCTGCCATCCCAAGTACTCTTGTCGCGCCCCGACGTGCTTGCCGCCGAGCAACAGCTGATTGCTGCTAACGCCAACATCGGAGCAGCCCGGGCCGCGTTTTTCCCGAACATCTCACTCACCGCATTGCTTGGCACGGCGAGTGCTCAGCTTTCGAATCTATTCACGGGCGGCTCGCTCGCGTGGAACTTTACCCCGCAAATCACCGCGCCCATCTATACCGGAGGCAGCTTGCGCTCTCAATTGGAGCTGGCCGAAATCCGCCGGGATATCGCCGTCGCCCAGTATGAGCAAACCATTCAACAAGCCTTCCGCGAAGTAGCCGACGCGTTAGCCGGCACCGCAACCTACCAGCGTCAAATTGAAGCCGAAACTTCGCTGGTGGATGCCGCCCAACGCTCTCTGGACCTGGCACGCCTTCGCTATGAAAACGGAGTGGATAGCTTTTTGCAGGTACAGGATGCGCAGCGGACGCTATACAGTGCCCAACAACAACTCGTACAAACGCGCTTGGCCGAACTGCAAAACCGCGTTGCCCTATACAAGGCTTTGGGCGGCGGTTGGCTGGAAAATACCCTAGGGTTAGGAGCCGAGGCTGCAGTGGGCTCGGAGACCGGCCTTGCGACTGCAAGCGAAACACAAGTTGAAGCATCAAAACCGCCTCAAGTCCGTAACGCTACCTCTACACAATAGAGACGCCAACGGCGGCAGCACCGTGATGTAATCGTTTGTCCAAAAGGTCGAGCACAGCGCCCACGAAACGGAAACTTTGCAGCCGCCACTCAACGAGGCTTTTAAGAAGGCGTGTGGAGGTAGTTCGGCAACGACTCGAGTCGCAAACCTGCGGGGTTAAGCGCCTTGCTCTCGAGTTGTCGTATCGTGGGCGCATGACATGCGGCGTCTGTTGCAAGACTTCTTAAGTGTTGGCTCAGCTGTCGCGGTTAAACACACCGGTAGAAAGGTAGCGGTCTCCGCGGTCGCACACGATAAAAACGATCGTGGCGTTGGTGACCTCTTCAGACAGGCGCAGCGCAGCGGCCAACGCGCCTCCGGATGAGATACCGGCAAAGATCCCCTCTTCCTCGGCCATCCGACGGGCCATCGCCTCGGCATCGCTTTGGCTGACGTAAATCAGGCGATCGATGGCCTTGGGGTCGTAGATCTTGGGGAGATACGCTTCGGGCCACTTGCGGATGCCGGGAATCTGCGATCCTTCTTCGGGCTGGACGCCAATGATCTGCACCGAAGGCTTCAGCGGCTTCAGCGCGCGCGACACCCCAGTGATGGTTCCAGTCGTACCCATTGCGCTGACGAAGTGCGTGATCTCTCCCCGTGTATCCCGCCAAATCTCGGGGCCCGTCGTCTCCACGTGTGCCAGCGGGTTGTCGGGGTTGGCGAACTGATCTAACACGATGCCTTTGCCTTCGCGCTCCATCTGTGTAGCCAGGTCACGGGCGTATTCCATGCCCCCCTTGTCGGCCGGCGTAAGAATAAGCTCAGCACCGTAGGCCTGCATGGCTGCGCGACGTTCGAGTGACAGGTTGTCAGGCATGATGAGCACCATGCGGTACCCCCGCATCGCGGCCACCATAGCCAATGCGATACCGGTATTGCCGCTGGTCGCTTCAATTAACGTGTCACCGGGCTTGATCGCGCCCCGGGCTTCGGCCTGCATGATCATCGATAAGGCAGGTCGATCCTTCACCGATCCGGCCGGATTATTGCCTTCCAACTTGGCTAGGATCACGTTGCCGCGATCAACATTGGCCTGGCCCGGTAAGCGTTGCAAACGTACCAATGGCGTATTGCCAACCGTTTGCTCGATAGTAGGGTAGGTATGTGTGCTCATGTCGAAATCATACCGCGATGACGGTCACCGCGACATGGTTGCAGGGCCCAACGAGGAGGTGGGCCCCGACATACGCGGAAGCGAAGACGAACCCTAAAGCCCGAAGCATGGCTTGACCTGTGGAGTCTTTCCCGGGGGCGAGCGAACAGCGCAATGCTTACCGCCAACATATACACCAGGCCCGGTTCTGTGCGCCGACATCAGGCGCCCCACTTTCTGGAGTGCAGACTCTACTGGCAACACCACTGTCAGGTGTAGCCGCGGCCGATCTGGCGGCCGCTGCCCGTGGGCGAAACGCGCAATCGACGACAGACCCACGCCAGATGTTCATACCGGCCTGAGGTCGTGTCCACGCTTGGACAGTGCCTTGGCCGCGCTTTATATTCGCCCTGCCCTGCGGAGCTTTACTCGCCCTGCCCTGCGGAGCTTTACGCAGCGTGTCGACTCAGCGCATTCCTGGAGGCAGAGGTCCTCGAGCACGGGAACTCGATACCGTAAGCCCTGCTTCCTGAAGCGCTTTTGCGCGTTTGGGGCCAATGCCTCGTATCCTTTCTGCAAAATCTTGAAAGGACTCAAAAGGGCCGCTGCGCTCACGTTCACGCACAATGCGCTCCGCAGTCTTGGGGCCGATGCCGCGGATATTTTGTAGCTCCTGAACCGTCGCGATATTCGCGTTGACGCTTGGCGCGGTGTGCCCCTGCCCCGCCAACACGCCGATCCCCGCGGCAAGTGCGACGTGACATGCAGTGCGCTGCCAGCCTCGGCGCGTTCGTTGGCGTGCGGTCGGCGAGGCATTGCCACTCCGAACCGAAGGGCGTGGCCCCGCAGACGGATTCCTTGCGCCGGGTTCCATGGGCTGCGCCTGTTGGGTTGCGCGCGACTTGCCGAAAGGCGCATGTAGGCGCCAATCGTCGGGTGGTAACGGCTGCGCGACGGGGGGATACAAGAATGGATTCATACGTACTCCTAAGACTGTAGCCAGCGACAGTCTCGCAGCGGCCGCCTTTTTAAACGGTCGGTGCCGGTCGCTGTCGAGATGCAGTCTCAGGATGCCAGAGCAAGAGCGGAAAACACCGCGTAGTCGCGGTATTTCCCGTTAGGAAATGCACGTACGTGACGTCGACGTGCCCACTGGATAGGGTCAAGCGCGATCACGCAGACCCAGGATGTATTCCCTGACGCCCGCCTGCACGTCACGCATGGGAGCCTTATACCCAGCCTGACGCAACGCACTGATATCCGCTTGAGTAAAACTCTGATACCGCCCTTTCAGGTCTTCCGGGAAATCGATGTAGCGAAGCAGCCCCTGGCCGACCATTTCGTCAAGTGACAGAGGTGCTTCTCCGTCTTCTTCGCGCAGCGTGTTGATC
>CAZMVM010000157.1:0-7332 GCA_964569785.1 uncultured Pigmentiphaga sp.
CTGCATACTCACGGGCCAAGGCATCGGGGCTCTGGCAATTTATTCCCAGTACCGGCCTGCACTACAACCTGAAGCAAGATACCTGGCGCGATTTGCGGCGCGATCCGGTTGCATCGACCAATGCGGCCCTTGAATACCTGACCTACCTTTACGACTTCCAGGGCGATTGGTATCTGGCCCTGGCCTCGTATAACTGGGGCGAAGGCGCCGTCAAACGGGCAGTTGAACGTAATGCAGGCCAGGGGCTGCGCACCGACTACATCTCGCTGGCCATGCCCGACGAAACGCGCAACTATGTGCCCAAGCTCCAAGCCATAAAGAACATCATTGCGAACCCCGAGCGTTACGGCATCACCCTGCCCGAAATCCGCAATGAGCCTTACTTCACTACCGTTATCGAGCCACCCTCCCTGGATCTGGCTACGGCAGCGCAATTGGCCGAGATGCCTCTGGAAGAATTCAAGGCGCTCAATGCTTCGTTCAACAGGCCCATTATTCTGGCCGAACACAAACCTACCTTGCTGCTGCCCACCGACAAGGTCGACATCTTCAACGCCAACCTTGAAGCACATAAACACAAGCTGAACAGCTGGACGACCTACCAGGCAAAAAGGGGGGAGTCGTACGCCGCCATTGCCAAGAAATTCGGGCTTTCGCTTCAGCAACTGCGCACGCTTAACGGGATAAGCAGCAAAAGTACGCGAGCAGTAGCGCAGACCCTGGTCGTGCCCCAAGAACCCCCGCGCGCAGGCATACAGCTGGCCTCGCTCGAAATGCCTGCCAACACTCCACTGCCCTCACGTACCGCCACTCAGACCCGAGGCAAACGCGACGTGGTGGTGGTGCGCGGTTCGGGCCCCAACGTCCGCACGCATACAGTACGCAAGGGCGACACTTTGTTTGCGCTGGCACGACGGTACAACACCTCGGTCGATGCTCTGCGCAAACTCAACAACCTGCCGAACAACACCTTGACCCAGGGCAAGCGTATCCGCATTCCCGGCACCGGTGTTCGCGGCTGACATCCATCCAAATACCACAAGGTCAATCATATGGGTTTCTTACAAGGCAAACGCATCCTGGTGACAGGTGTGCTGTCCAATCGTTCCATCGCCTATGGCATTGCCCAGGCCTGTCATCAGCAAGGTGCCGAACTGGCCTTCACCTATGTCGGAGAGCGTTTCAAAGATCGCGTCGAAGGATTTGCCTCCGATCTTGGCAGCAAGATAGTCATCCCCTGCGATGTTGCCGAAGATGAATCAATCGACGCCGCCATTGAACAACTGGGCAACGAGTGGGACGGCCTTGACGGTCTGGTGCACTCAATCGGGTTCGCGCCCCGGGAAGCCATTGCTGGTGATTTCCTTGAAGGGCTTTCTCGCGAAGGGTTCCGGGTTGCACACGACATTTCAGCATACAGCTTTCCTGCGTTGGCCAAGGCCGCCCTGCCGCTGCTCAAAGACAGGAACAGTTCCGTTCTGACCCTGACCTATCTGGGTGCCGAGAAAGTGGTTCCCAACTACAACACCATGGGTCTTGCCAAGGCCTCGCTCGAAGCATCCGTACGCTATCTGGCCGCGTCATTGGGCCCGCTGGGCATACGCGCCAACGGGATTTCGGCGGGTCCGATCAAAACCCTTGCTGCAAGTGGAATCAAGGACTTCGGCTCGATTCTGAAGTTTGTCGAAGCCCACGCTCCATTGCGCCGCAACGTCACCATTGAAGACGTCGGCAATGTGGCCGCCTTTTTGATGTCCGATCTGGCAGCAGGCATCACCGGCGAGATCACGCATGTAGACGCCGGCTTTTCCACCGTCATCCCCGGCATGGAGTAAACAAAGGCAGGCATTGTTATTTCGGTGCCCGCCGGGCGTCGGACTTGCCGCGTATTTCGCCCCGGACTTCGCTTATGCTTCCGGCCCTTACGGAAAGAGCTCGCCCGGCGAATCCGGCGTCCAGGGCGGGTACTTTTTCATAACCCGCGCAAACAATTCAGATTCCATCCAGCGGGTCAGCCAGGCCTGCAGTGCCGGCCAGGGCTGGGCGGCAAACCATTCCTTGTCAACGTGCGCAAACTGACGCACGAAAGGTGCAATGGCCATGTCGGCCAAGGTCCGCCGCGACCCAGAGAGCCACAGGCTATTGTTTAAACGCACTTCTAGCGAATGCAGCCACGTTGCACCCGTGTCGCGATTGAACTGCGAAAAGCCCGCCGGGTCGTCAAGGGCCAAATTGTGCTGCTCTTGAGGCTTATCCAAAAAACGCCCGGGGTACTTATATCGGTCGAGCCTGGGTTTGAATTGCTCGTCGCACTCCTGAATCAGGGCCAACATCGCTGACAGGTCGCCTGTTTCTGGCGCGAGCCAGTTCTCGGGATCGTGCCGTCGTAGCGACCACAACATAATATCCAGACTCTGTTCCAGCACAGTCGAATCGGGCAGTACCAGTACAGGAACGGTTGCCTTGGGAGACGCCTGAATAAGCTCTTGCGGCTTATTGCGAAGCACAACCTCACGTAGTTCACATTTTTGTCCACTGACCGCCAGCGCCAGTCGGGCACGCATTGCATACGGACAGCGTCGGAAAGAATAGAGCTTCGGAAGATCAAGAAAATCAGGCATCGTTATTCGAACAGGCTCGGAACCGATCGCAGGCGCTGCTCGGCCTGAGCACAGATGGATTGCAGGACTTCGGCAGCGGGGGGTACCGAATCAATCAGGTCAACAGCCTCGCCCGCCCATACCATGGCTACATCGTAATCCGCATCTTGAGCGGCCTTCCAGAACGCAGGCTGTTCGGTTTCGAGTCTGCCGGCAAGCTCGTCTTCGTGTCCCTCCCAGCGCCGCATGAAAGCGTTTTGCAGTGCGCGGCCGGTATAACCGTCGGGCCATTGGTAGCCCCTGACAATGTCGAAAACCCGCGTGCGCCGGGTGTCATCGCCCCGGCCCTCTACAATCCGCTGTTTGGCCTGATCGTGGCCAAGTGCTTCGCGAGTGGCATAAAAACGTGTACCCATCAGCGCGCCCTGGGCCCCCATAACCAGAGCCGCCGCCAAACCCCGACCGTCGGCAATACCCCCGGCGGCCAGAACCGGAACATCGGGCACTGCGTCCATGACCGCAGGCAGCAGTGCCATGGTCGCGCGCGAACCGCCATGGCCCCCACCTTCAGTGCCCTGAGCAACAATGACGTCGGCTCCGGCGTCGCGTGCCAAACGGGCACCGGAAACGTCCTGAACCTGACAGATCAGCCGGCAACCCCTTGCCTTGATACTGTCGGCATACTTGCCCGGATCGCCGAATGACAGCATCACCACCGACGGTCCGGCATCGAGCACCTGTTCAAGCGCCGCCTCGGTCAGGTTCCAGGTAATGAAACCCGCACCCCACGGACGCGTCGCCAACTCCTTGACCAGCGCCAGCTCCGTTTCGAGCCAGGCACGCTCACCATAGCCCCCGCCCACCATGCCCAGCCCGCCGGCATTGGAAACCGCAGCAGCCAGGCGCCCACCTGCCACCCCACCCATAGGTCCGAGCACGATGGGGTATTGCAGGTCGAACAATTGGGCAAAGGGTGTCCTGATCACGGCGGGCTCCTCGTAACGAAAATCTGAAGGCAGGGACGTTGAAACTTGCCCTAACCTTCGGCTGGCGACTTCACCCTGGGCTTTGGCGGAGGCGTTGCACCGATGTGGCGAGAGCGACGCTTGCGCGCCAGCTCGACTTGTTTTTGCCGCTCGCGGAAACGCTGCATTTGCTCTTCGGTGTGTGTGCCGTGGCAATGAGGGCAACTGATGCCTTCTTCGTACTTGGGCGAGGCCTTGTCTTCGGCGGACAGCGGCAGTCGGCACGCACGACAGAGCTCGTAATCGCCCGGCTCGAGGCCGTGACCGACTGACACCCGTTCGTCGAAAACAAAGCACTGACCATCCCAGCGGCTTTCGGCCTCGGGCACCGTCTCGAGATACTTGAGAATGCCGCCTTCCAGGTGATAGACCTCGTCATATCCCCGGGCACGCATGTATGCCGTGGACTTCTCGCAGCGTATGCCGCCAGTACAGAACATGGCGACGCGGGGTTTTTTCTGAGGATCAAGCAAGCCACCCTCGCGGGCCTGCTCGTCTACCCACTCGGGAAACTCGGTAAAGCTGCGAGTACGCGGATTGACTGCGCGCTCGAACGACCCAATGGCCACCTCGTAATCGTTGCGCACATCGATCACGACAACCTCGGGGTCTGAGATCAGCGAGTTCCACTGTTCGGGCGGAACATACGTGCCGGCCATGGTCTGCGGCTGAACATAGGGCACGCCCATGGTCACGATTTCTCGCTTGAGCTTGACCTTGAGCCGATAGAAGGGCTGCTTGTCCGCCCATGACTCCTTGTGCTCCAGGTCGGCCAGACGACCATCGTTACGCAGATACTGCAGCACCGTACGCACGCCGGATTCGGGGCCGGCGATCGTTCCATTGATCCCCTCTTCTGCCAAAAGCAAGGTGCCGCAGATATCGTGCTTCTTGCAAAAGTCGTAGAGCGGTTCGCGCAACTCGCGATAGTCGGGAAGGGACACGAATTTATATAGTGCCGCGACAAGAAACTGGGCCATGAGATGAAAAAGATCGATTACAAAATTGCCATTTTACCCCTCGCCCCTGTTGTAAGGCCCAAGACGAGCACGTAAGATAAGCGTTCGAAGTCCAGCGCCAGCCACTTCTGCAGCTGCAAGACGTCAAACCCCCAGATGCAGCTTAATCGGGTCCCGCCATGCACATCATCATCCCCGACGATTATCAGGACTGCGTGCGCTACCTCGGCTGTTTCGAAAAATTGCTTGGCCACAGCGTCCAGGTTTTCAACGACTCGACAAAGGACGTCGCGCAACTGGCCTCGCGCCTTGTCTTGGCTGAGGCACTGGTACTGACACGTGAACGCACCGTGATATCGGCTTCTTTACTTGAACAGCTTCCGCGGCTCAGGCTCATCAGCCAGACTGGCCGTGCCGGCTCGCATATCGACATTGACGCCTGCACCCGGTACGGGGTGGCAATTACCGAAACCCAAAGCACGGGCAACTCTACCGCCGAGCTTGCCTGGGCGCTGATACTGGCAAGTCGAAGACATATTGTCGAAGAACGGAACCGGTTGCGAGACGGCTTGTGGCAAGGTCACCTTGGGCAGCAGCTGTACGGTTCCCGGCTCGGCATCTGGGGTTATGGGCGCATAGGCAGGCAGGTTGCCGCCTACGGCAAAGCCTTTGGCATGAGGGTGTGGGTCTGGGGAAGCTCCGCCTCGCGTTCCCGGGCAATTGAAGACGGCTACGAAGCAGCTTTTTCCCGGGAAACTTTTTTTGAACAAAGCGATGTGCTGAGCGTTCATCTGCGACTGGCGCCAACGACCCGGGGAATCATCACACGCAGCGACCTCGAACGCATGAAGCCCACCGCTTTATTTGTAAACACAAGCCGGGCCGAACTGGTGCAGCCTCAGGCGCTGGAACATGCGGTACGCCACGGTCGCCCTGGGTTTGCAGCTATTGACGTCTTCGAAAGTGAGCCGGTTTTGGGTGCTCGCGACCCGCTTCTGCACCTTCCCAACGTGCTGTGCACGCCGCACATCGGCTTCGTCGAGCGGAACAACTATGAATCGATGTACGGACAAGCCTTCGACAATATCCTTTCGTACCTGCAGGGACGCCGCGACCATCTTTTGAACCCGGAGGCGGCAGAGCACGAGCGCCTGCAGACCAACAAGAGCATTGAGCGACGTGGGCAACGGTGATAGACTGCTATTTACCAATTGATAAATAAATCAATCGAAGTCTGCCGCGGAGGTTACACCATGGCTATCAAACGCCTGGATCATTTTTCGGTTCGAACGCTCGACCTCGATGCATCGCTGAAGTTCTACACCGACATCATGGGTTTCAAACCGGGATTCCGACCTCCGTTCAACTTTCCCGGTCACTGGCTGTACAACCGCGAGCCCTACCCGGAATCAAATGGCGTGGTCCACCTGATAGGCATCGACCCCAACGATCAACAGGGCTTGAACGACTATCTGGGCAGCCGGGATCCCGAATCGATGCAAGGCGGTGGAGCCGTCGACCACATGGCGTTTCTCGCCACCGATGTCCAGGACATGCGAAAGCGACTCAAGAAACATGGCCTGCCTTGGCGCGAGCGCGAAGTCCCCTCCCTGAGCCTGCTTCAGGTATTTCTGGAAGACCCGAGCGGCGTCACGATCGAGCTCAATTACCCCGCTTCTGAAGGGCCGGCACTGGATTCGACTCAAATGTAAAAGGCAATTCAGTGGCGCAATCATTACAACAGAAGCGGAAAGCCATCGTCATTGGCGGATCCATGGGGGGACTCTTCGCCGGCAATATGCTTTGTCGTGCCGGCTGGAAAGTCGACTTGTACGAGAGAGTGGCCGGGCCGCTTTCCGACCGGGGAGCCGGTATCGTGACTCACGACGAGCTTCTGAGTGCACTTGAGCTGGCTGGTGCCCGTGTCGACGAGCACCTGGGCGTTCGAATCTTTGAGCGCGCAACCATCGATCGCCATGGCAACATAGTTGCCAGCCTGCCCTACGATCAGATACTTACTGCGTGGAGTCGACTCCTGCACGTTCTCGAAGAGGCCTTTCCCTCCGACCACTACCATCGCGGCAAGGTCCTCAAGTATGTTCAGCAGGACAACAACTCGGTTACTGCGCATTTCGACGACGGATCCCGGGACACCGCCGACATCCTGATCGGAGCTGACGGAATCCGATCCACCACACGCGCTCAGCTCATGCCAGATCAGCAACCGGAGTACGCAGGCTATGTCGCCTGGCGCGGCCTGGTCAACGAAGATGAACTAAGTTCTGCGGCCCGCGACCAGCTCATGGACAGCTTCGCCTTTTGTTTGCCACCCGGTGAACAAATGCTTACCTACCCGGTGGCCGGCAAGGAAAACGCCACCGCCAAAGGCTCAAGACGCCTGAACTTCGTGTGGTATCGCCCGGCTGCGTTCGACACAGAATTGAAGCGCCTGCAAACCGACTCGACCGGGCACTGGCATTCTGACGGCATACCTCCGGGCGCGATACGGGAAGATGTTCTGGACGAAGTCCGATCATCGGCCACGGCAACCCTTGCGCCAGTGTTCGCAGAAGTCGTCCACAAGACACCGCAGCTCTTCTTCCAGCCAATTTTCGATCTCGAGGCCCAAAAAATGGTATGTGGGCGCGTGGCGCTTCTGGGAGATGCGGCCTTCGTCGCGCGGCCTCACTCGGGCATGGGGGTAACCAAGGCTGCCTGCGATGCCATCGAACTTGTGCGTGCGCTCGA
>CAZMVM010000158.1:0-6376 GCA_964569785.1 uncultured Pigmentiphaga sp.
CATTGCATGAGATCTTTCCGAGACGCAGACGTCAAACCCGCACGCAATTAGTGCCAACATTTATCAACGCTGTCCAGAAAGCCAGGCAAAACTAGTGCACAAGTAGCAGCCGATCGCATGCGAGATGGGAAGTATCAGCAAGCTTGCCCTCTGCCGTGTTCGTGCCTTTGAATAGAGCCACTACTTCAAACAGGGCTTCGGCCGCTTCATTTTCGGCACTCTCACTGTCCTTCCTTTTTATATACACCGAGCAACATCATGAAAATCGTCAAAGTTGAATGTATCCCGATCTCCACCCCCATGAAGAAGCCGGTTATCATGCCGAATACGCGCATCACCGCGATCGACAGTCTGGTAGTGAAGGTTACGGCCGATGACGGCACCGTAGGAGTGGCTGATTCGGGTGATACCTCATCCTGGTATCGGGGAGAGCTTCAAGATTCCATGATGAGCATGATTTGCGATGTGATCGCGCCGCGCATCTTGCTCGGGGAGGATCCCCGCAAGATCGAGAAAATCGTGGGGAAAATGGATTTACTCGTGCGTGATAACAATCAGGCGAAATCATTGGTTGATTTCGCGCTGCACGACTTAAAAGGCAAGCGATACCAAATCCCCGTTTACGAGTTACTGGGTGGTCGTACCACCGAGGGTGCGCAGCTCGGCTGGGTGCTTTCTGCTGGAACGCCTGACGAAGTCGCCACAGAAGCGAAAGTTGCTCTTTCAAAAGGCTTCGCCCTGCTAAAGATGAAAACCGGTCATGGGACGCTCGAAGACGATGTGGCGATGGTGCGCGCCGTGCGCGAGACGGTCGGCCCCAACGTCCGACTCACAGTCGATGCCAATGGCTTTTGGACGTATGAGCAGGCGTTGCGTGTCATACGACAGCTTGATGCCTGCGAGCTAGAACTTATCGAGCAACCCTTGCCACATTGGGACATCGAAGGTATGGCCCGTCTACGGGGTCAGGTGCGTACACCCATTTATGCAGACGAATCAGCGCAAGAACTCCATCACATTAAAGAGATCATCTACCGACGCGCTGCCGATGGGCTATTCATCAAGTTGCAGAAAGCGGGCGGGCTGGTGAAGTCTCAGCGTTGGCTGGCCTTGGCACGTCTTTCGGGCTTGCCCGTTATGTGTGGGTGCATGATCGGTTCTGGGCTCGAGCACAGCCCGGCCGTACATCTGTGGACTGCGAACCAATGGGCGTCCCAGTACTTGAACGAGTCATTGGGCCCGTTGATGATACATGACGTTTGGGATAGCAAAGATATCCCTGTGGGCGACGACCTGGCGTTAAATGTTCCGCGCTTTGAAAACGGGATGACCTATCCGAATGAAGGGCCGGGTTTAGGTATCGAGTTAAATGAAGCGTTTCTAAAGGATAAATTAACCAGCGGTAAGAAGGCGCGCACAGTCAAGCTTTGAACGGCAACGCACTGCATGCCAAGGTGTAATAAGGGCTCCAAATGAGGTAGGCAGCAGCCGTTAAAAATCACGAACAGCATCCTGAGTGGTGCGGAGTATCTCTACGTAACTCGTTATGCAAAATAGTCTGCAAAGTGAAGCAGGGCCGTTAGCAAACCTTACCGTGATCGAGATGGCAGGGCTCGGCCCAGCACCGTTTGCTGGCATGCTGTTAGCAGACATGGGTGCAAGAGTCATTCGCATCGACCGTCCAGTATCGGCGTCGAAGCCTGGCCAAGGGATGTCGGCGTTAACTGCACGAAATAGCGATGTATTGGCACGTGGACGACAGTCTATTGTCGTGGATTTAAAGCGCGAAGGGGCTAAAGACGTCGTCCTTCGTCTCGTGGAAAACGCCGATGCATTGATTGAAGGATTTCGCCCAGGGGTGATGGAAGCACTCGGATTAGGGCCCGATGTTTGTCGCGAACGCAATCCCGCCCTCGTTTACGGTCGCGTCACCGGTTGGGGGCAAACCGGCCCTCTGGCGAAGTCAGCAGGTCATGATATTAACTACACCGCCTTAAGTGGGGTGCTGCATGCGGTCGGACGCCCGGGCCAGCTGCCGACACCGACACCTGGCTTTGCCGGCGACTTCGGCGGCGGCGGAATGTTGCTGGCCTTTGGTGTCGTATGCGCAGTACTGGAGGCGCGCAGCTCACGACGCGGGCAGGTCGTCGATGCGTCCATCTGCGAAGGTTCAGCCTTGCTCGCATCACTCATCTATGGCTGGCGCAGTGCCGGCCTTTGGAATCTGGAAGCCGGAACCAATAACGGAGACGGCGGCGCGCATTTTTATGATGTGTACGAGTGTGCCGACGGCCGTTTTATATCCATCGGCTCCATGGAGCCCCAGTTTTACCAACAGCTGCGCAAATTATGCGGTCTGAATGACCCGTCTTTTGATGCTCAGTGGGATGCGAGTCAATGGCCCAAGCTCAAAGAGCAGGTGAGCGCCGTTTTCCGCACGCGAACGCGGCAGGAGTGGTGCGATTTGCTCGAAGGTACCGACGTGTGCTTTGCCCCAGTACTGAACTTAGACGAGGCGCCGCATCATCCGCACAACAGGGCGAGGCAAAGCTTTGCGGTCGTGAACGGCGTCACCCAGCCCGCTCCGGCACCCCGGTTCAGCCGTACTCCTGCAGGGCCTTGTAAGCCGGTGCGGCCGATAGGGGCGGATAGCTTAGGGGTACTTCGTCAGGCTGGATATACCGAAGCCGAGACCGACGCCCTAATACAACGCCGAATTGTTCAAACGGGCGCTGACGACTCTGTCACTCCCGCAAGTTAGACCGCAAGATCGAATGTGAGAACCGGTAACTCAACGGCAAGAACCGGTGACTGGCAGGGCCGTCCGCCGAACTAGAGTGGCACCAATTCCACGAATTTGACACACGTATGCATCACCCTGAGACCCAACCGCGATTTTCGGTCTACTACGACTATCAGGTCTACCCATTTGTTCGCCCCCCGGAAATGGACGGGATTGCCGTGCGCCACGATGTGGTCGTGGTGGGCGCTGGCCCAATCGGCCTGGTAACCGCCCTTGACTTGGCCCGGTATGGTATTCGCACCACGTTGGTGACCGCAGAGCGCCAGGTTTCGGAGGGTAGCCGGGCCCTGGCCTACACTCGACGGTCGATGGAAATTCTGCAGCAAGTGGGGGTTGCCGATCGCATTCTTCAAAATGGACATCCGTGGCGTTTCGGCACGTCGTTTTACCGTGGTCAGCCTGTGTTTCACATGGATATGGGCTACGACGAAGATGATCGCTTCTACCCAGCGACAAATCTTCAGCAACAGTACCTCGAGCAATACCTCATTGAGCAAATCGAGCAGACGCCGCTTATCGAATTGCGGTGGGGCTCCCGGGTAATCGGAGTGGATAAGAATTATGCTGCGGGGGTCGTGCTGCGCGTCGATACCCACGAGGGGGAATATCAGATGCACGCTGACTGGGTCGTAGCCGCGGACGGTGCACGTTCGACGATACGGCAGCAGTTAGGGCTACGTATGGAAGGTGAATCGTACGAGGGCCGTTTCGTGATTGCCGATATCCGCGTGCGCTTACCGTTTGAGACCAGACGCCGTGCTTATTTTGATCCTACCTGGAACCCAGGCAACACGGTGCTCATGCACCGTGCGCCCCTGGATATTTGGCGCATCGATTATCAGCTACCCGCGGGGGAGTCGGCAGAGCAAGCGCTGCAGGAAGCCTCCTTGTTTTCCCGCATCGATGCCCAGCTAGCCATGGTGGGTTTCCCGGGGCTGGAGTGGGAACTGGATTGGTGTTCGGTGTATTCAGCCCGTGCTATGACGCTGCCGGATTACCTGCACGGCCGCATTGTATTTACCGGAGACGCCGCCCACATGTTGCCGATCTTTGGCGTGCGCGGCGCGAATACAGGATTCCAAGACGCCAATAACCTCGCCTGGAAACTGGCGCTGGTGCAAAAGGGCCTGGCACCGCGCGCCTTGCTGCAGACATATTCTGAAGAGCGCGTTAGAGCGGCGCGTGAGATCGTTGAGGAGGCGAGCAAGAGTACGCGCTTCATGACCCCGCCCACGCGGGGGTTTCGTTTACTGCGCGACGCGGTTCTATCGCTTGCTCTGAACCAAGAGTTTGTACGACCGCTTCTGCATTGGCGTACGTCCCGTCCACATGAATACACCGACTCCACGTTAAACGCTCGCGACGACGATGACGCGTTGTTCAATGGGGGACCGCGCAAAGGAGCGGTCGTGCCCAATGTTCGCTTGAGCGAACATGAATACTTGCTCGACCGGCTGGGCGCCGCGTTCTCCGTGTTCGATTTTGGTCAACGTCCAGCCATTCCTGACGAGCTTGGGGAAGTCGTCGAAACATGGCGAAAGCGCGGAATTCCCTTCGACGTCATTGCATTCCGACCTACTGGAACCCAAGTGTGGGGCGCTGACATCACGATTAACATCAGCGGCACGAATGCCCTCGAAAAGTACAGTGCTGTGGACGCCCCCGCAGTTTATCTGGTGCGTCCCGACCAACACGTCGCTGCACGGTGGCGAGTGGTTTCCGCCGCCCAGCTCCATCAGGCAATTCGAAGCGCTTTGTGTGTTCAAGGGGGGTGAAGACCCATGAGTAATGCCGCAGAACTTGCCCTTAGGGATCTCGAGCGTTACTACGACCAGTTGGCCGAGACAATCGATCGGGTTCCGAGTGATAGGGTCGAGCTATTGCTCACGAAACTTGCCCTGGTTCTGGGCAATCACATTGGCAAGCCCGAGGTGCTGGAGCATGCGCTTGATCTTGCCTTAAAAGACCTGTAGGGTTAACTGACTCACCGACACGATACGCGAGGAAGAGGAGCAGGACATGCCACACCCAGTGCCTATACAGAAACTCCACCATTTTGCATATCGGTGCGCAGACGCCGAAGAGACCCGCCAGTTTTACGAAGATCTTCTAGGCTTGCCCTTGGTGCACGTCATTCGAGCTGACAATGTGCCCAGCACGGGCGAGTATTGTCCTTATGTGCACATCTTCTTCGAGATGCGTGATGGGTCATACATCGCTTTTTTCGATCTAGGCGATGGCCAGTCTTCGGAGCCCTCTCCAAATACCCCGGCTTGGGTGAACCATCTAGCACTCGAGGTCGAGTCAGTCGAGGCCTTGATGGCGGCTAAACAGCGGCTGGTTGATGCCGGCGTCGATGTGATCGGGCCCACAGATCATGGAATTGTTCGTTCCATCTATTTCTTCGATCCTAACGGGATACGGCTCGAGTTAACCGTACGCACCAATGACCAGGAGCTGTTGTCGCCGCAGGCCCGCACCAATGCCCGCCGCGCGGTTGACGCCTGGACAGTGGAGAAACAACAGCGCGTTACTCAAGGCTAGACACCGTTCAGGGCAACATCGCTGAACCATTATGCCAGTTGACGCGACAACGAATTCCAATCTAGAAGCATCGCGTTTTGCGTACTCATATACCTAATAATTCCACCCGGAGGAGCTCTATGTACGCGCGAATTATCACCAAAGCCCGCAAGACGGTGCGTGCAATTCGCACCCATACACTGTTGAGTCGCTGGTGCTGCGATTCCAGCGGAATATGCCAGGGCCAGTCTTCGGCCACGTCAACGGTGGACATTGCAGAGCACTCCCTCGAAATTGAACACGTTCGCGGGCGGAGTTGTAATCGGTGGTTAGGTGGTGGGTTGCTGTGCGTCGCGTTGGGAACTCCGCTGACCACCGGCGTGGCATTTGCCGCAGCGTCAGAATATCCTTCGCAACAACCGGTTCGGTTAATTGTGCCCTATCCGGCGGGTGGGGGAACGGATTACTTTGCTCGTACGGTATCAGAACGCATGAGTCAGGAGTTAGGGCAACGGGTTATCGTAGAAAACCGGCCAGGGGCGGCTACGATAATCGGTGCCGACTCCGTGGCGCGGGCTAAGCCCGACGGTTACACCATTTTGTTGGGTGATAATGCAACGTATGCGGTGAACCCTTCGCTGTATACCAACCTGCCTTACGATCCCCTGGAAGATTTCGAGCCAGTTACGCTAACGGCAAGGTTCGCGCTGTTACTGGTTACTCACCCTTCAGTTCCAGTCGATGACGTCAATGAGTTCATTGCTTGGGTGAAAGACAGCCCTGGGAAAGTGGACTTCGGCTCCCCTGGTACCGGGAGTCCGCATCACTTGGCCATGGAGCTTCTGGAGCAACGTGCTGATATCGACTTAACGCATATTCCCTACAAAGGCGGGGCTCCTGCTACTCAGGATTTGTTGGCGGGTGTAATTCCCACCATGTTTCTTGATTTGCCCACCGCGGCGCCTCACATTCAGGCCGGGAAACTGAAGGCGTTGGCGGTGGCCAGTGACAAGCCGATCAGTTCCATGCCGGAACTGCCCACCGTGGCTG
>CAZMVM010000158.1:6386-7266 GCA_964569785.1 uncultured Pigmentiphaga sp.
TTACCCGACTTCGAAGCGTGGGCGTGGCAGGGATTCAGCGTGCCTAAGGGAACTCCGCAAGAAGTCGTGCAAAAGCTGAATGCGGTGTTTGCGACCACGGCAAAAGATGAAGACATTCTTGAAAGAATGCGGATAATGGGTACCGAACTTATCCCCAGTACTCCCGACGAGATGCGAGAGTACATAAAAAGTGAAACGACGAAATGGGCCGACGCAATTGGCAACGCCGATATCAAAATCGAATAACTTAGTCGAAAGGCTCAGTAGTCGCGAGTGTATGAGCTCGACAGCGTTCATAGGTATTCACAGGTTGATCAAGTGTTACTGCGGCGCCTTTGAATACAGCTGGCAGAAGCCGACACTTGAGGCAACTGGGCGAACATTGTTAAATGCTTGCGTTTAGGGCAGCTCAACCTGGGCTGCCCTTGCAATATCAGCCATCGATAAAGAACCGAACCACTGGAGGCGATTTCACTGTGCAAATGAACTTGAATCCCACCCATGACCCTGCACGTAAATCATGGGTCGAGTCTGCCAACGAGGCAGGGTGCGATTTCCCCATTCAAAACTTGCCTTTCGGAGTGTTCAGTGTCAAGGGCGAGCGCCGCGTTGGCGTCGCGATCGGCAATCAAGTTGTCGACCTACAGTCATTACTTGAGACTGGCCTAATCGACGGACCGGCAGAACAGGCAGCGCGGGCAACGTCTTCCGGTCGTTTGAATGAGTTGATGGGGATGGATCGTCAGTTCGTCTCCGCCCTGAGAGCCGGTTTATCTGACCTGCTACGCGCCGATAGCGCAGATCTGGACCGCGTTAAATTAGTCGCTGAGCGTTTCTTGCGGCCCCTGAGCGACGTGCAGATGGAGTTGCCGTGCGATAT
>CAZMVM010000159.1:0-7231 GCA_964569785.1 uncultured Pigmentiphaga sp.
TTTCGGCGTCAGGACCTAAACCTGGTGCGTCTACCAATTTCGCCATCCTCGCACGTGTCTTGAAGATACCCGTGCGTCCTCGCAACTAAGTTGCAGTTGGGCTTTGCAACTATTTCATCGAGGATGCTAAGCCCTATATTGTAGCGCACTCTTGGCGTTAAACTAATTCCTTTAGCCGAAAGGCTCATCGCTCATGCTTTTTCGCCACGACGCGCCCGTTTCCGACCTATCTTGTGGGCGGCATCCATCCTGGCCCAACGGGCAAATGCCACGCGGCTTGGCGTCCTTCAACAAACCAGAACGCGCTCTGGCGGGCAAAATCTTCCCGTTGAGTGCGTACCGCCTGCGCTGCCAACCATTTCAGCTGATCCGGCATATCGCTAAGAGCGTCCCCCTTCAGCGGCGGTTGCCCGTGCGCATGCCGCGGTTTCCGCTCGCCAGCTTGCCATCCTGCCAATGCGCCAGCCGCTCGTCGGAAGAGACCCGTCCTGACGTGTCGACAGCACGGCGCTCTGGCAAAAGCATCCCGGGCCACGTTGTTGAACGTGCCTCCAGCTTTTCTCGCACTCCTCCCTCCCTCTCGTCGCCCTGGCTGCCCGGCATCAGGCCACGGTTGTGCTCGCCCACCGTGCGGGCCCAAGCACCCAACCCGTCGAAACTCGCTTCTCACTCAAGGACATCCCTCCTATGACTCTCTCCTTGCAAGATATCGTTAACCATGCTTGGGAAGAACGTGCTCACTTTTCCTCTCGCAATGCCCCTGACGACGTGCGTCTCGCAGTCTCAGAGGTCATCGAGCGCCTGGACAGCGGTCAGTTGCGTGTGGCCGAGAAGACGGAAGCGGGATGGGTGGTCCACGAATGGATCAAGAAGGCGGTGTTGCTCCATTTTTTACTCTCGGAGAGTCAACTGACCGAGGCAGGGCCGTACCGTTACTACGACAAAGTGCCTTCCAAGTTTTCGGTTTACGACGAAGAGATGTTTCGAACGCGGTCGGTTCGGGTAGTTCCTCCGGCGGCAGTGCGACGTGGTGCTTACATTGCTCGCAACGTGGTCTTAATGCCCTCCTATGTCAACATTGGGGCCTACGTCGACGAAGGAACGATGGTCGATACTTGGGCCACGGTGGGGTCGTGCGCACAGATTGGGAAGAACGTGCACCTATCAGGCGGCGTTGGCATCGGCGGGGTACTCGAACCCTTACAGGCCTCCCCTACGATCATTGAGGATAATTGCTTTATCGGCGCACGTTCTGAGGTTGCCGAGGGTGTCATTGTGGAAGCGAATTCGGTGCTCGCTATGGGCGTGTTTCTCAGCCAAAGCACGCGCGTATACGATCGTGAAAGCGGCGAAATCATTTACGGCCGCATACCGTCGGGGTCGGTGGTCGTACCTGGAAGCATGCCGGCTGCGGATGGCACACACAGCTTGTATTGCGCAGTGATTGTGAAGCGCGTTGACGCCAAGACTCGAGCTAAAACCGCAGTGAACGAACTACTTCGGTTTTAGCAGCATCCCATCTACATCCGAACTCATCGCTTAAACAGTGCCACGCCATGACGACATACGACCTCGATCCGCAACCCAACCACACCGTATTTGCCTTAACCCGTGCACTTGTTCAACGCGCCTCGGTCACTCCAGACGATGCGGGATGCATGCCGCTCATCGAACAACGATTGCGTGCGATCGGGTTTGCTGCCGAGTACTTGCCGGCCGACGGTGTGACCAATCTCTGGTTACGGCGGGGTCGCGACGCTCCCTTGTTGGTGTTTGCCGGGCATACGGATGTCGTTCCTCCCGGACCAGAAGACGCATGGCGTTATCCCCCATTCAGCGCCACGCTACACGACGGAAAACTCTACGGCCGGGGCACCGCTGATATGAAGAGTTCGATTGCTGCCTTCGTGGTGGCAACAGAAGAGTTTGTTCAGAGATTCCCGCATCATCGGGGCTCCATCGCGCTCTTACTGACATCGGATGAAGAAGGGCCGGCCACGCATGGAACGGTGCACGTGTGTAATGTGCTGGCGCAGCGCGGGGAGCTGCCCGATTACTGCATTGTGGGAGAACCCACGTCCACGAAATACTTGGGCGACACCTTAAAGAATGGAAGGCGCGGGTCGCTTTCCGGTCGCCTCACGGTGCGGGGCGTTCAAGGCCACGTGGCGTACCCGCACCTAGCGTCAAATCCCGTACATCGTGCGGTCGCGGCGATCCACGAGCTGGTCATGACGACGTGGGACACTGGCAACGAATACTTCCCGCCCACGACCTTTCAGATTTCGAACTATCATGCGGGTACTGGTGCGACCAATGTCATTCCCGGCGTCGCAATCATCGACTTCAATTTCCGGTTTTGCCCCGTGAGTACGGTGGAAAATCTTAAAGGCCGTGTGCACGCCGTGCTTGACCGCCACCAACTACCCTACTCCATCGACTGGGTTCTTGGTGGGCAACCGTACCTAACTCCAATTGGTGAGTTAAGCGCAGCCATGACCCGTGCCATCGAAGTCGAGCTTGACAGGACGCCTATGCTGTCCACGGATGGGGGCACTTCCGACGGACGCTTCATCGCGCAGATTTGCCCGCAAGTTATAGAATTCGGTCCCATCAACGCCACGATCCACAAAGTGGACGAACACATCGATGTGAACATGCTTGACCCTTTGAAGAACGTCTACCGACGGACTATCGAACACCTTTTGGGAGGCCACGAGCAGTAATGCCCACCCCGCCCTACTTCAGCCGTTCATCATCCCGAGGTACGGAACCGCTGCGACGCGATCGCCTGCAAACTCTGGGGCAGCTGCCTAAGCGATACGCTGCGCTGCAAACCCTACGCGACTGGCTTCGTTATGCTGTCAGCCGTTTCAATCGAGCTGGACTTGTATTCGGGCATGGTACCGACAATGCCTATGATGAGGCGGCGTATTTGCTGCTGCACACCCTGCATTTGCCGCCTGACTTGCTTGATCCGTTTTTGGATGCACATTTGCTCGATAGCGAATGCGAGGCTATCCGGGAGATTATCGAACGACGGGTCAATGAACGAATTCCGGCACCCTACCTCACCGGCGAAGCGTGGCTCCGCGGTCGCCGCTTTCACGTGGACCCCAGTGTCATTATTCCTCGGTCGCCCATTGCCGAACTGCTCGACGACGCACTCAACCCCTGGGTAGCCGATCCCTACACCGTGTGCAGGGTTCTGGATATGTGTACCGGCTCGGGCTGTCTGGCGATATTGGCTGCCCAGGCCTTTCCGGAAGCTGCGGTGGTGGGTGTGGATGCGAGTGCCGCTGCCTTACGAGTCGCGCGTCGCAATGTGGAGGCCTACGGATTGGAAGATCAGATCTCACTCGTTCAAAGCGATTTGTTTGACGCACTACCCGAACAAACCTTTGACGTCATTGTCTGCAACCCTCCGTACGTGAACGCCCGCTCTATGGCGCAGCTGCCCCCCGAGTATCTACATGAGCCGGAAATTGCATTGCACGGCGGTGATGATGGCATGGAGCTCGTGCGCCGGATCCTGGCAGCAGCACCGCAGTTTTTGGCGCCCGACGGTGTTCTGGTCTTGGAGATCGGGCACGAGCGCCCCCATTTTGAAGCGGCGTTTCCACAGCTGACACCCCTCTGGCTTGATACTGAGGGCACAACCGATAGCATCTTGCTTCTGCAGCGGTCCGACCTGACGGCAGCGATTGCTTAATTTGGCAGTAACAGTCCTCTTCCCTATTCGCTACTGAATTGATACGCGCTAGTAACCTAACCCTGCGTCGGGGCACCAAAGTTTTGCTGAATCAAGCGGACTTTGTGGTGCATCCTGGAGAACGCGTTGGCATCGTCGGGAAAAACGGTGCCGGCAAATCGACCTTGTTCGCCTTGCTCGCCGGCGAGATTGATGCTGACGGTGGCAGCTTGTCGATCCCTACAGGCTGGCGGATTGCCTCGGTTGCCCAAGAGATCATCGATCTTGATCGTCCCGCGCGTGAATTCGTTATTGACGGCGATACGCATTTGCACACTCTGCAAGCCGAGCGTGCCGCGCTGAACGACGCAACGACAACGGCGAGACTTGGTACTCGCATTGCCGAGTTGGAGTCCGCGTTGGCCGATGCAGGAGCGTGGACTGCGGCAGCACGTGCCGAGCAACTCTTGTCAGGGCTCGGGTTCGCACCGGATGAGTGGGAGCTACCGGTGCGTCAGTTTTCGGGAGGCTGGCGCATGCGTCTTAACTTGGCACGTGCGCTGATGGCCCCGTCAGATTTGCTATTGCTGGATGAGCCCACCAACCACCTGGACCTCGACGCAATGCTCTGGCTAGAGCGCTGGTTAAGCAGCTATCCGGGCACCGTACTGCTGATCTCGCATGACACCGAGTTTCTCGACAGCGTAGCGCGCAGCATTTTGCATTTCGATAACGGGAAGCTCGTGCGTTACAAGGGCGGTTATGAGGAGTTCGTCTCCCAACGCGCCGAGCGCTTGCGGCAAACACAGCTGGCGATCGCGCGTCAGGAAAAGCAGGCGGCTCATCTGCAAAGTTTTATTGATCGCTTTCGGGCCAAGGCGACCAAGGCCCGACAGGCGCAAAGTCGAATCAAAGCGCTCGAGCGCATGGAAAAGCTCGAACCTTTACGGCTGGAGGCGGGTATCCGCATCCGCCTGCCCCAGCCCGACCATATGCCCGACCCGTTGCTAAAGCTCGAACAAAGCCATCTCGGCTATGGCAATCGGGTGGTCTTGCGAGACATCAACCTGATGATAAGAGCAGGCGCACGCATCGGAGTGCTCGGCGTAAACGGGGCGGGCAAGAGTACGCTGATCAAAACGCTGGCAGACGAACTCACCCCCCTTGCGGGACTTCGACAGGCATCCCGAGGGTTACAAGTAGGTTATTTTGCACAACATCAGCTGGACGTTCTCGACCCGAAGGAAAGCCCGCTGGTGCAACTGGCGCGGATCGCACCCGATGCCCGCGAGCAGGAGCTTCGTAACTATCTGGGCGGCTTTGGCATCGTCGGCGATATGGCCACTGCGCCCGTGGGACAAATGTCGGGCGGAGAAAAGGCACGCCTGGCCCTGGCGCTTATCGTCTGGCAACGTCCCAACCTGTTATTGCTGGACGAGCCCAGCAACCATTTGGACGTTGATACGCGGGAGGCGCTCACGGAGGCGTTGGCGGAGTTCGAGGGCAGCATGTTGCTCGTATCGCATGACAGACACCTGCTGCGGACGACCGTTGACAACTTTTGGATCGTTGCCGATGGTGGTGTGACCGAATTTGATGGTGATCTGGACGATTACCGCGAGTGGGTCAACACGCGCGGACGCACCCGAGAAGCGGCAACTTCGACACCAGGCACCAACACTGCGTCCACCGGAGCTGACGCCGACACGAACCCTCGTGAGAGCATTGATCGCAAAACCGAACGACGACTACAGGCCGAAGCGCGTCAACGCCTTGCTCAATTGCGCCGACCTCTTGAAAAAAAATTGCGCCAGGTTGAAGCGCGCCTGGAAGAGCTTGAGAAGCGAAAGGCCGAACTGGATGCAGCGCTGACCGACACCACGCTCTATGAAGATAACCGGCGCGATGAGCGTCTGCGTGTGCTGACCGAACATGGGCAAGTCGCACAAGCGTTACATGCGATCGAAGAGGAATGGCTAGCGCTGCAAGAACAACTCAGCGAACTCACTATGGCTTCGTAAGCTTGTCTGCAATGTTTCGCGTCTAACGCAAGCTTATCTGGACACCCAGCAATATCTCTAATTAATTGCACCACCGCTTGATTGTTGTTTGAGGCAGGGGTACCCCGGTTGCCACAACGCAGTCCCTACACTATAAGTGGGAACAATGAGACATAATTGTCATTTTGTGGCAACAAACCTCCAATTCATACGCCGTTTTGCGTAAACAATCAATGCGTATAAGCTTGCGCTTGCCATAGTTTCATAACTGTGGGTTAATTGCTTACGATCTGAAACAAAATGGCACCAACCTTGGTGGTACAGGAGTGCCCATGCCTCATTCTCAAAGCGCCGCGGCTCAGCTCCGCCCAAAACGTAAACATATCCGCACCGCTCACACGTCGCGACGCACAAATCCTCGTGCAAGTCCCCGCACCGCAGACGATGACTCGGGCATTCTTATGCGCTCGCTCAGCGTGCTGCGTACGATTGCACAAGCGCACGAGCCGGTAGGCAATCGCGAGCTTGCCGAAGCCACTAACCTGCCTAAGGCAACCGTCTCACGCATTACTACACGTCTCATTGCCGCGGGGCTGGTGCGACAAAACCGTCATTCGGAACGCTTTACGCTAGGGCCGGCTGTGCTCGAACTGAGCCGTGCATTTCTCGACCGCCTCGATATGCGCGCCGTGTTTCGCGAGCACATGACGAGTCTCGTTGAAGAAACCGGAATCACCGCCCACTTGGGCATGCGCGACCGCCTCGACATGGTATTTATCGAGGCACTGCAACCCAAATCCGCAACCCTCATCACCCGGCAGCGTGTCGGTACCCGCATGTCGTTGGCTACCTCAGCTATGGGCCGCGCCTATTTGTGCGCCTTGTCCGATGAGGAGCGTACGCTCGCCTTGAACATGCTCACCGAGGCCGATGGTTATGCAGCCAGCGATTACGGTGAAGGGTTACAGTCAGCAATGCAGTCGCTCGAGGCGAAGGGGTATTGCACGGCCCTCGGCAAGCGTAGCCCAGAGATCAACGCGATCGCTACCTACATTCGAGCGCCCGATGAAGAGTTGTACGCGATCAGCTGTAGTGGGCCTTCGTATATGTTGCCACCCGACACGCTGCATGGCGAGGTCGCGGAGCGCTTCCGCGCCGTCATCGCCGACATTTGCCGGGAAACCGGCTCGACCACAGCTTTTCCTGTAGAGTCCGAGTAAACCGATCGTAAAGTCGCAGCTATTCTACGAACGTTCAACCCATTCTTATCACGCTACAGCTAGCGAGGCGGCTCAACACGATTAACTGCCGATGCGCTGCAAGGCCCGCAGCACAGCGCGCGTGGCCAGCGGTCGTCCTTCTAATTGCTGATCGAGTTGCTCATGCAACGTTCGACGCAGCTCCGGCTCGATGGTGGGATCGTCGAAGTCCGGTGGCGCCGCGTCTAGGCCATACCCCGTTTCCCGTAACAACATCCATTCAAAACGGCGCAGTGCGCCTGCGGCGCGCGCGCCCGAGGCAAGATCAGTCAGGGCCTGAT
>CAZMVM010000160.1:0-7171 GCA_964569785.1 uncultured Pigmentiphaga sp.
GTTCCGCTCAAGGGATAAGCAGCAACAGAAGAGTCGCGGTTAGGACGGCATTGCGCTAGACGTTCTGGGGTCGACAACCTCGCGAGCGAGGACGTCTATGAACCCGCAGGCTTGCCAAGTGTGAATGGACCGTCGTGTTGACGCTTGCTTCGGGGACGCTAGCTACTACGCGGCACATGTAGTCATAAGAGAGCATCGCAAAACTATCGACGTTACCTTCGGTACTATTGGTCTTCGGCTTCTTCGGAGCACTCGCTTATGAAGCGTTGCGCCGATGAAGCGATGCAGGGATCGTAACAGCATCGGTCTCCGCTTTGGCGGGGAACGATGTGTCGAACGGCTCCGATGACGGTCTCACAGGGGCGTCTGAAGCGAACAAGCCGCAGGACGTTACACAGTCACGGGTCGTACCGAGCGGTCTTCATGATGGGGATGCTTGGCATGCATTCATGACGAGGGGACGTTTGGCGAAAGGCGACGGCTCTGGATCTTGGCTGTTCGTTGAGAGTTCAGGAACCTAACATTCGGATCGGTCATCTTAGCGTTTCTGGGGTGATACAAAACAAATCGGCCGGCGAGGGTTGCCGACCGATTTGCGTCTCATACATGGGGACAGGTTGGGGACCTGCTGTAGGATGGGGCGTCCTACGTGGGCCTAACAGCGACAATCGAGATTTGTTCCAGGGGCGCCCGCTGGCACGGGGCGCTAGGTGTTCGGGACTTAGCTGTCAGCGGCCTGATCGGCGCGTCTCTAGGTGGGGAGGAGGGCACGCCAGATCACCACCTTCCTATGGCTGGACAGGACGCAAGGCAAGCTACTTCTCGTCGCACGGTCAGACTGGAAGTGTCCCCACGATGCCAACAGCGAGAATACTGAAGCTCCCGAACGCTACAGCCACGCGAACAACCCGCCGCATGATCTTTTCCCTGCGCACTCGCTCACCGCTCCAGTCATAGAGTGATCTCTGCATACCAGCCTCCAGGGTACGCCCCCAAGCCACCATAACCTTCCCATCCCCCTGATCAACTCCCCACGGAGAAAGGATCTGCCATGACGAAGATCACGCACGTGATGGTCCATTATTCTGCGACCTATGCAGACCAGACCTGACGGTGAAGGACATCGACAAGATGCACCGCGACCGTGGCTGGCAGATGGTTGGCTATCACCATGTCATCCGTCTTGACGGTGTTGTGGAGCAGGACAGGCCTGATACAATGGTCGGCGCAACAGTGACAGCGGCACTCTGTGCCTTGCTCTTGGTGGCAAATGGGTGCCAGACGACGGCACCTGCAAGTGAATGCGATGAGTGGAAGCGTCTTACTCCGTCAGCGAACACGCGTACGTTTACCATCGCCAACGACCAGCCCTTTGCTGAAGCCGTTGCGGATCACAACACGTTCGGCCAGGAGCGCGGCTGCTGGCAAGCGATAGAGGGCTTGGGTATTGAATGAACTCAACTGCCGCATGGATGTCGTCACGGCGCATGCTGGCATCGTGCAAGCGTTCCTGCCGTGGCAGCAGGAAGACCTTTCGCAAGAGGATTTAGCGCCCGGAGCCAAAGCGCCCCGCTGGCTTCGGTTGGCGGGGCTTTATTGGCGTTGGGGGGCTTTTATGGCGACCACAAATCAGCCGTCACTGATTGATCGCGCAGCTGCTGCCAAGAGATCTGTTTGGGTAATCAAGCCGATCACGGTACCTTCGGCCCCGACGACAACGACCGCGTGGGTGCGCCCGTCCGTCAATGTAGGCAGAAGCGAGAATGCTGCCGTTTCGGGATGAGCGATTGCAGGTTTGGCCATTACCTCGGAAAGCTTGCTTTCGGTAAGCGCCAGCTCGCGCAAGCCGACAATGCCCAGCAACGCACCCTGATCATCAGTTACAGGCAAGGTGCGGATGTTGTGTTCGAGAAGAGCAGCGCGTGCGTGATGGGTCGTGTCGCTGGGGCCGATGCTCACAATGTCGCGGGACATAATGTCAGCACAGGTGAGATCTCTTTTCGCGCGCACCAGAGCTCTGAGTTCAACCTGACGCAGTAGCGCATCAAGATCGCCGCGGTCGATATCGAAAGTCTGGTCCATGTCCGCTAAAGCCGCGTCGACATCTTCGGGGCGAAAACCAGTGCGCTGGTTAGCTGGCGGATCGGCGGTCTGGTGCGTGTTGGCCGTGGCTACACGTTTGCTCGGATATGAGCGCCGCGTAAGCTTGTGAAAGACAATCCCGAGCACCACAAGGAGCACAGAATTCACCCCAATCGGAACGAATGGGTAAAGGAAGCCGGCTGACGTCACTGCCGACCCGCCAATAATGACAGTGAGTGCCGCAGCCCCTCCCGGGGGGTGCAAACACCGCGTAAACGACATGATTGCGATCGCGAGCGCCACGCCGACGCCCATTGCGAGCGCCGGCTCATCAATGGCGCGGGCAACCAGAAGTCCAACCATCGCCGAGATCATATTCCCGCCGATGATTGGCCAGGGCTGAGCCAGTGGGCTTGTGGGAACCGTAAAAAGGAGCACGGCGGAGGCTCCAAGAGGGGCGACTATAAACGGAAGTCCTTCGGTTGATCCGATAAGAGCGCGACAGACGAGTGCGGTAACGCTAATTCCGATTATTGTGCCAAGGCACGCGATTATTCGATCACGTAGAGTTGCTCCAGCAAGTATCGGCGAAAAGAAACGAGCGATGCCGGATAGGCGAGCGTCGCCATCTGTAGTCATAAATAGCGTCTCACGTTATTGGGGATAAGTGTCGCGTCCCGTGCGAGCACAATCGACCAGTCGCACCGAAAGTACGAAGTAAGTCACGTGCACGTCCTTCATTTTCACAACCGGCGTCCGAGCATTGTCAAAAGCGCTCAAGCGTATAAACGAACGCCACTGTCTAGGCGATACCCCGAGAAGTATTTTCGCTTAGTTCCGGATGATTGGGGAGGTCTCTGCGTCTGAAGCTGCCCGTTCAGTCAATCCGGCGAATACGACCCTTACTCAGCCGGAACACGCCCTCGTTGCCCCCTGCTTGTCGAAATCCTTCAGCATTTCCTCCCACATGTCGAGGTATTCACCGCAGTCCGAGCAGGTGATACCTGTCGTCGGTGTAACGTCCTCGGGAACCCGTAGCCGCACGATCAAACAGTACGGACATCCCAGCCGGTGATTGAGATATTGAGCCATAGGTTAACCATGCCCCAAATGGAGTGATCAAAGATCCGGATTTATCCCGCAAAACCAGCTCGTGATAAACGAAACGGAAAGTGTATCTCGGCCGGTAATTGCTCGCGTGCACTCTCCTGAACGAGGGCGGCTATGACCATTTTACCCCTGAACTCTCGGACCATCGAGGTCTTGGCGGAACGCTATGCGCAATCTCTTCGTCAACGCACGCGACCAGTATCGATGAGCGCGGCCATCCGGGCCATAGGGACCGTCGCCCCGGACGTAACCCTTTCAGATCGGGGGCTTGCTGACATTGTTGCCGCATGCGCGGTACAATACGGGCAGGTGATCGATTTTGACGGCAATGGGAGTATCTCGATGCTCAAAAAAGTGAGCCGCGACTAAGGTAACTAGCGGGGCATCGATCCCAAATCACTTTTACAAGACCGCCGACGAAAATGCTAATTGATCTCGTGGAGCATCTGCTGGTGCGCCACCAAAGACGCAATTGAGGAATTTACAGTGCTGGCATCCCATCCGGCTGCAATTGCTGCATCAGCGACTGCCGAAGCAATGGAGCCAGAGCTTCTTCGCATTCAACCCCATATTCAGGGTCAGTCGGATCGATGGATGGTTTGTCGATATGCATCAAGATATCCTCCTGGTCTGCAAAAAAAACGCAAGAAGATCAAACATGCCATTGCTTTGTTTGTTCGCCTGCTCCAGCGAAACATTTAGTATCCGTAGCGTTCAGTTCCGCTGCAATCCGTGGCTCGCGCAGAAAAGTCCGCACGATGCTCAGTTCGTTAACGGCGATCATTCGATGACGAAACTCTCTGATGGTCCCAATATCACTCTATTCCTTCCGGTGCGCTTGGCTTCGTATAGACGCTGGTCTGCCTCTCGAAAGAGACTGCTGAAACTTGCCCCACCAGCGAGCGGCGCACCGCCGATACTGACTGTGAGCTCGTGCTTCTTTTCGTGAGGTGCAAATCGGAGTTGCTCGACAGATGCCCGTATTCGTTCCGCGACCGCTCTGCTTTGCTGGGCTGAGGCTCGCGGAAGGAATACAGAAAACTCTTCCCCGCCCACCCGGCCCACAAGATCGCCATCTCGAAGTTTGCTACGGATTGCCTCAGCGATCATCTGCAAGGCTCGGTCTCCGGCCTCGTGGCCGTACGTGTCATTGACGTTCTTGAAATGATCGACGTCGATGACTAGCAGAGCGCCTGTACCCAACTGCTTGTGATCGAGAAACTTCGCAAGATATGCATCGACCAATGTTGAGAACGCCACTCGATTCAAACATGAGGTCAAACCGTCGGTGGTCGCCACCACATTGAGTCTGTGATGTGCCACCGATAGGGCTCTAAGCTTCGACAACAGCGCGTAGAACAAGGGTGGGGCCACGAACAGCGGGATCAACACGTTGTTCCAAGGTCGGGGACCCCACTCCCACAGTCCCGTCCTGAATGAAAAACTGTCAAAAACCAGCGCGGCTACGATGCAGAGCGCTGTACCCAGCACTGTAACCGCAACGACCCGTCTCGTGCTGGTAAGCCATGCACCAAACCTGTCCTGCATGTCGTCCTACTGCTTGGTGCCGTTGGGCACATGGTTTGTTACCCTTTTAACCTGTCCTGGCGGCACAAGTTCCAACCGAAAAGCGGCTCTGAAGCTCTCACACGATCTGTTCTGACAGTCGGGCTCCCTATTTGGGTAATGGCGGCATTAGATCAACCAAATTCCATCGCTAATTGCCGAGGCCGTGTTGGATACGTTCTCCGCGCTTTCAGAAAAGTCGACCAGCAATTCGCCATGGGCTTTGCCAGCGAGCATAGCATCCGTCCAGTAACCCTGTTCCCCTGTACTCGCGGTTCGGCCTAGAACATTCTGGTAAAGCAATTGAACGAATTCAGTGTTAGATGGCGCTGAACCGTAGGCACTCACGAACTCCGGGGAAGCAAAAAATCCCTGAGCTGCCTGATAAAGGCTTAAGCCTTCATCAGCTTGCAGCACCCAGTAAGATAAACCCGCTGTGTCTGGGGTTCTGTCAAAGGCCGCCTGATACAAGCGATACATCTGCGTCGCGTTTGCGTCCCAAGCAAGGAGCCCTTCGTTTGAAAAGGCCACCCGCTCGACGTTTACCAGCAGGTCGTAGGATCCTGCGCCTTGGACATAAATACCGTCCGAGGAAAGTTGCACCGAATAATTCGCCCGCCCGAGCTCGTAAACGGCAGTGTCGATACCAGCTCCGCCGTCGATATATTTCGAGCCGCGATAGCTAAAGATGATGTCGTTACCACCACCGGAGAAAACGGTGTCATCCGAAACGCCGAACAGCGCGATCGTGTCCGGGCCGCTTAAAAGCTCACTGAAAATCGTGGTCCAATCGTATTGGAACAAAGCGAGCGGAGCAGCAAAATCGCTGATTTCCAAAGTTGTGTCGCCGTACCGGTCATACTCGGCATAATATGTTCCTGTACCGTGCCACCGACCTTTTGCCTCGACCCAGTTAATGCCGGAGCCGTCTGGGTAATCAATGTTGATTTGTTCGGATGTCCAGTCCGTCACTTCTGCGACCCAACCGTGGTCGAAAAAGTTGATCGAATCGTAACTTATGATGGACGCCATGTGTCTCCTCGCATGTCATCCCCGCCGCAAATCAACATAACCGCTCAATCCCAGCGGGCAAGGGGGCGCTCCCGTATGATTGAGTGATGGCGCTGTTCATTGAGGTACATTTTCCTGCTTCCTGTATACCCCCGCCCGCTGAATATCAGGGCCAGGTATATTGATCAGCAAGCAGAAGAGCCGATGCGCCTGCCCCCACGTCACCGTGTAGTGATGTGGGAAACTTGCGCACCATCAGGCCAGCGGAGGCACGGCCGCGAGATTGGACTAGAGAAACGAGAAAGAATACGGGAACGACGTTCTAGATCTCATTTGGGGCGTCAATCACATCGCGCAGTTTAAATCGTCGCCCAGCCGGAGGTATCACATACAGAGCGCCGGGCATCTCCCGGGGCGGCGTGTGGTGAGCGATCGGTGGGGTGCCGCGCGTTTGATGATCGCGTCAACTTGGGCGGCTGAATCAGCTCGCCTACGGGCGGTAGCTGACTGTATGCCAGTTGGCGGTGACGAGAGCGCGTCGCCCTCAGTCGTCTAGATGTTTGACATAATGAGTTAACAATATAACATCTTCTCCAGGCAGACCCTCGAATGGGTACGCGCGGCTTTGGATCAAGGAGGGATCGTGCCGAGGCAATCCACTACGCGGTCGGCATAAAATCTCTCCCATAACGTCGGACTTAATACTCTCCCGGCTCTCTTAGGCGCTTGATACGCGGTCCTGTGGCTGCCATCAAAGATGTCTGAGGAGGAGACTATGAAGTTCAAAGCTGACGATGGTCAGGCGACCCACACTGCTGCATGCGGCTGTCAAGTTTGTGGGACCCCGGACACCTATCGACGGGGTTCGATGCTTTCTCGACGACAGGCGCTGGCTGCCATGTCGACGGTACTCGCGGGTGCGGGACTTGTATCAACCGGTAAGGGCTCTTTCGCTGCGAGCCCAGCTCTCCAGTGGTCAAAGGATCAATCCAAAGCCCCACATCGTGATTGTGTCATCGTAGCCGGTGCCGCACTTATCTGGGAAAATGGTGCTCCCGTTGTAAAGCACAATGTCCAGATCCGCGTTCATGAGGACCGGATCGTGGAGATTAGCGAAGGTGAGATCCGTAGTGACGCCCCGAAGGTAGATGCGAGCGGCCATCTGGTTATGCCCGGCTTCATTTCCGGCCATACTCACGTATCCGTGGGCTCCTACACCCGAACAGTGATCGAAGGGGGCGGCGGAACAGCTGCACCTCATGCCGTTGTCGAAGCATTCGACGATGAGACGATGGATGATCTGATGGCCTTCAACTTGTTGGAGCTCATCAGGTCTGGCGTAACGACGGTAATCAATCAGGATCACAACGTCCGCAGAGCTTACTCCTACGTGCGCGTCGCC
>CAZMVM010000161.1:0-7170 GCA_964569785.1 uncultured Pigmentiphaga sp.
CGCCCGATGAGGTGGTGCAGCGACTTAGTCGGGACATTGCTCAAGCGTTAGATCAACCTAAGATTATTAAGGACTTCGCCGAGCTCGGGGTCGCCATCGGCACAACGACCCCGGAGCAAATGAAGGCACGCATGGCAGAGGATGTGCAGCGGCTTAAGGCAACTCTTGACGAAATTAATCTCGATCTGGAAAGCTAAACATTTCTTATAACCACTTAACTAATAACCGGAGGGCAACGTGCGTCTGATCATGCGCTATGTAGCCGGCCTCGTTCTGGGGCTGTCAGTTGCGGCAAGCTGTCTTGCTGCTGAATTATTGGTTGACGTGGGTGGCGGCGAACGCCGCTATACCACTCGCGAGTTGTTGGAACATAAGACTACACAACGCATTGATATCGCAGACGACGTAGCCTATGAAAAGCCCATGAGCTTTCAAGCCATACCGATGGCCGAGCTGTTGGAGGGTGTACCGGAAGACGCCTATATACAAGCCGTCGCATTGGATGGTTTCGCCGCGGATATTCCGGCGCGTATCCTGTTGAATACCGACGATAGCGCGGCCAAGGCGTGGCTGGCCATTGAAGATCCGGCACAACCTTGGCCCAAACTCTCGGAGACCAAGGGCAGCGCAGGGCCGTTTTATCTGGTGTGGACTAACCCTGATGCAAGTGGCATTGTCCCGGAGCAATGGCCTTATCAGGTGGGCACTTTCCGCCGGGTCGGCAGTGTAGAGGAACGTTTTCCCGGTCTTGTGCCTGACGATAACATTGAAGAGAATAGCCCTGTACGACTCGGCTGGGCGACATTTCGCGTGCACTGTATGGTGTGCCATGTGGTGAATGGGCAGGGCGATGCTCGTATGGGCCCCGACTTGATCAAACCGTTCGGCGTGACGGAATACATCCAGCCCAAGTTTTTGCGCATCTACATCCGCAATCCACAGTCCTTACGTGATTGGCCTGCCGCGAAAATGCCCGCATTTACTCCTGACGTTCTAAGCGACGAAGAATTGGAAGGTGTGCTGGCCTATCTTGATTACATGGTACAGCGACGTTGAGCGCGCAATTCACACCCATCATGAGCGAAGGGCGCACTGCTGACCGAGTGGTTCGTGGTGCCGGCAGGAAAAACCGTCGGGTACGGCTCGGGAACCCTAAGCGACGAAGGTTCGTCCCGGTGAAGTGTCCTCGTGGTTTTTTGCGCGTGCTTCCCAGCATGTCACTCCGGTGAAATACAGACTCCGTGCGTCGTGCTCATCAAGCGCGACTGCGGGGGGGATCCGGAGTGATGCGCCATGCAGGTATTCTGCAGGACCGCCCGCGGAGTGCCTCGCCGCATCTTCGTACAATAGTCGATGCCGGGAATCGTGAGCGTGGCGCTGAACCCCTACGACGCCTTGCTCGAATTGCGTAAGCATATGCTGCGGGAAGGCCTCGCTCTTTGTCGCCATGCTCAAGAGAAGGCAACGACTACCCGCTTCGTGGGACGTGCATGCACGCGTTTGCATGGGCGTCATTGCAGCACGCCGGTCGTCGACTCATCACCGTTTCTCGGCTTAAGCCTCCCTTAACCGTTCACCTGACCGACGCAACTTCGGTTGGTCACTTCGGGTGCTCACTGGCTGCGGATCACTCGTTGCAACACGCTTAGAGCAAGCCGCGTCCATCACGCCACAACCATTGCATGACAACTGCTTCTCCTCCTGCTCTTTCGTACCGGCAAGTACTGTTTCTCGCGATTCCTATCATTCTGGCGAATTTAACCCTGCCATTGATGTCGGCGGTCGACACGGCCGTGGCCGGGCGCTTGCCGGGTGCCGAGCATCTGGCGGGGGTTGCGCTGGGAAGCGTGTTTTTCAACCTGTTGTTTTGGGTGTTTGGCTTCTTGCGCATGGGTACCACGGGGGTGGTGGCCCAGTACTTCGGGGCTGGCCAATCGGAATCGGTCCTGTTAACGGTTGGGCGCGCTGTATTGATTGCAAGCGTTCTGGGCGTGTCAATTCTGGTTCTTCATCGACCGCTTATCGCTGGCGGCTTGACTTTGCTGGGCGCCACCCACGACGCCGCTGAGCAAGCGCGCTCATACGCATTTGGCCGCGTCTGGTCGGCCCCCTTCACGCTGATCAATTACGTCATTCTGGGATGGTTGCTGGGTTGCCAGCGCGTACGCGTCGCCTTGGCGATCCAGATCTTTATCAACGTCGTGAACGTGGTAGTGGTATTCACCTTCGTTTACGGATTTGAATGGGGCGTGCACGGCATAGGTCGCGCCACGGCATTGGCCGACATCAGCGGCGCGTGTGTGGGCTTGACGCTGATCTGGCATACGTATCGCGAGCGCATACACAACGTGCGGTGGGCGGCGGTGTTCGAGCCGTACGCCTTGCGCCGTTTGATCCAAGTGAACGGCCATTTGTTTGTTCGTACTGCCTGTTTGTTGGGCTCGATGGCCTGGTTTACCCACTTGGGAGCTCAGCAGGGAGATGCATTGCTTGCGGCCAATGCGATTTTGTTGAACTTTCTGAGCTTTGCATCTTACGGGCTGGATGGATTTGCTCATGCCGCCGAGACCCTAAGCGGTGCGGCAATTGGCAAGCGTGATCCGGCACGTCTCAGCCGCGTGATCAAGATCTGTTATGTATGGGGATTAGTAAGCGCTTTGCTGTATATGGCCGTGTATGCGGTTCTCGGAGAGCACCTTATCCGGGTGTTAACTGATCAGCTTGAGATAGCTCGAGTGGCAGACCGGTATCTGATTTGGGCAGTGCTGGCACCGGTGCTCTCTTTGCCCGCGTATCTTTATGACGGCGTTTTCATGGGAGCGACCCAGACCCGCCCGCTCATGTGGATCATGATTGCGTGCTCCTTGGTGTTTTTTGCGCTGTCTTTGAATCTGCTCTCGCAGTTTGGCAACCACGGACTCTGGATATCGTTTCTAACGTTTAACCTGTTGCGCGGTATTGGCTTGGCGTTAGCCCTAAAGCCTGTGGTGTTTCGATCATTGAGCGAGGTTACGTCACCGCAAAACTAAGACCAGGGCGGGTGGAACACAGAACCACAAGATAAAGCTCAGTGCGATCGCCAGTAAGCTGTCGATGCGTTCGGGCATGGCAACATGGGTGAAACGGCGCAGACGGGATGCCAGCCAAAGAGCGTGCAGCATGCCGCCTAGGACACTCCAGGTCATGAGGTCGGCGACTTGGGGATGGAATATCATCAACCCGATGGCCGCGATTGGGGCGAGCAGTGTCGCTATCAGTGCCACGGCCGCGGCTTTTTGTTTGCCCAGTACCACTGCCAATGTGCGCTTTCCCGTCGCCGCATCGGCTTCGCGATCGGGGCAGCCCGCTAACAAAATTGCCGGAAAAATGGCAATGCCTAACGGCAGTGCGAGCAGCCAGGGAAGCGGGTTGGCCCAATCTCCGCCCTGAACGACATAGCCGGTCAGAATGGCGCCCACGCTATGGGTAAGGGCGACATCGAGCTCGCCGAGCGAGCGGTAAGACAGCTTCAAGGGCGGCGTCGTGTAGCCAAGAGCCAGCACGCTCATCACCGCGTACGTGGCAAGGGTCGTCGTTGCAGCTGAAGCGGGTATGCTGGCCAGCAAGGCAAATAATGCCAAAACGGTTCCCAGCAGCGAAATGACAATCCCCTGACGCATAGCTTGACGATTAATACGTTCTTCGACGAGCACGCGCGAGCCGCCGCTAAACATACTGGCGTTGCGGTTGCGTCGATCGCTTTCGTAGTCGTACCAATCGTTTAGGAACACGGTCGCCGCTTCTAGCAGAAACAGAACCAGGTAGCCCAAGAGGTAGCTCGATCGAGCAATCGACCCGGTGGGGTTGATTAAAGCTCCCATGCTATAGGCGACCCAGGTCATGGGGTAAAACTGCAGCCGCAGACCCGCCGCCCACGCACGAAGGCCATCTGCCTGACGTTGCACCGGCGTCAAAGGCCCCTGCTCTAAACGGGCGCCACGGGCATACGCTTGCGCTAGCCAGGCCTGGCGTTGCTGAGCAGTGGAAGAAACAACCGGCCCAAACGTGGCCACGTTGACTGTGCGTAAGCCACAGTAACCCAAGGTGGCGCGCGCCAACGCGTGCTGTCCGGGGGCGCGATAAACATAACGATAAACTAGCGGCGGTGTGTCGAGCGTGGTGATCAAGTCCACGGTGCGCCCCACCAACAGCTTGTCCCAGCACCCGTCGCCGCGATGGTGAAACGCAAATCCGGGTGTTAAGACTCGATCTAGAAACCCTTTCAGTCGCGCGGGGAAGGTGCCCCACCAGGTAGGATAAACAATAAGAATATGTTCAGCCCAGGCTATGTCGCGTTGGGCCTGTATCAGGTCGGGCTCCATGACTTGCATTTCGGGTGACACGACATGTACATCGTTATCAAATTGCAGGTGTGTCAAGACGAGCTCACGACACTGCATTCCAGCACGGTGTGCGCCGGCGCGGTATGCGTCAAATAATGCGCCACAAAGGCTATCGCGACGAGGGTGGGCAAGAATTAATAAGCAGCGCATTGGCGTACCACGGGTCGAAGGGGGTGGGTGTCGTGGCAACGGGTAAGCAATCCATGCGCCGCACGAGCCCCGCGTGACCCAGGTCGACGTCAGCGCTTGGGTACGGCTGTTTGCCGCAGGCTGTGTTGTAAGGCGCAACGTTGGAGTCGCGCAACGCAAACGGAACTCAGCGGCAGAGGAGCTCTGATGACAAATCGAAGGGCGGGGTATAAAGTATGGACATTATCCACACCCTGTTCCGTCGCTGCCATGTCTAATCCCTTGCCCGAAAATCAAAATCTTTTTATCCCCGGTCTGGCTCGGTTTTATGAAGGCTTTGCCCAGCCTTTAGCATGGGTCTTGTTGCGAGTGTTTGTGGGCGGTGCTCTCGTGCTGGAAGGCTGGCCAAAAATTGTGGCCCCCTTGGCACAAAGTGGATTTGTGGAAGGGCTGGGTTTCTATCCTGGATGGTTCTGGTCACCGCTGCTGGCGGTGATGCAGTTTTTCGGTGGTATTGCAATTGCTATCGGGCTCTTCACGCGTCCGATTGCTCTTGCCAACGCGGTGATGTTGGCCATTACCTATTGGTTTCATGCAACCCACCCGTATGGGGATGCGTTTCTTACGCCGTTAGGTATTGATACGCTGAAGCTCAGCGGGGAAGTCTTATTCACACCCGACGGCGTGCGTCGCCTCGCCGATGGGGGAGCGGCATTCCTGGCACAGGTGCAACACAAGGCCGAATTTCTATCGGCAATCTGGACGGTTGGAGTGCTATTGTTCGCTGCATGGGGCGGCGGGCCATGGTCGGTTGACCGTCACCTGATTAAGCGCCATTTCTAATTTGCCGGTGACTGTTGGCGATGCGGCTCGCGGTGCAAGGGCTACGTAACACCTAAGCATACGCGAACCTTAGCCAGCAGTCGCGGAGGGCCTTGGGGTGCAAGGGCTACATACCACCGATACATGCACGAACCGGTTAACGCAAAATACAATCGGCTGCACGTTGCGTGGAAACTATCTGACCAGCACCCCAAGCGGGGACGACACCTACCGGGTTTCGGCAATGAGGCGGGAAAGCTCACGAGTCGATGGCATGCGCCGATCCTCGCTTTCCGCGCGGGCCTCGTCTTCGGCAAGATTGGTAATAATCGTTAAAAGCACCTTGCGCGTGGTGGCGATTTCTTCGGGCGTGAGACCCTCAACCGCAATACTGTTCACCTCCTCCGCCAGCGGAACAAGCTTCTCTTTCAGAGCGCGACCCGAATCGGTGAGATAGACGTACATATTCTTGCGGTTACCCGGACGCTGCCGGCGCTCGATATAGCCTAACTTCTCCATCGCCTTCATGGCGGCGAAGGTGGTGGGCTCCATCACTCCCGCCTGCGCGCTTAGCTCGCGCTGGGTCAGGCCCTCTTGCTCCCAGAGTATGCGCAGAAAGGTCCAATGCCCAAAGGATACAGCATGGCCCGCCAGCCGCATTTGCAGCGCGCGCACGAGTGCCCGGGTTGCATCTTTAATGAGGTGCGCGAGGCGGTCATGCGGAACTGATTCCTGCCAGTGTTTGAGAATTTTGCGGGTATCGTCGGATTTCTTCATAACATCCACAAAGGTAACAGACTAGCGGTCGAGGGGCGCGGAGCACAGCGGCTGGGGGAGGGCAAGTCAGGATGCGCGGGCGCCTCATACCGCACTGGACACCGGTTGCGAGTAGCTGCGCAGGACGGGCTCGGCACTAACCTGATGATGCAGTGTCACATCTTGTCCCGTACGGGCTGATTCCAAAACGGCCAAGCAAACTTCGACCGTGGCCCGCGACCACTGACCATTGTGAACCGGTGTGCGGCCCTCACGAACCGATTCCCACAGTTCGTCGATCACCTCCGCGCGCGGAATGCGTGGAGTGGGGATCGTTTCAAGAAACTTCTCGGTGTCGGCGTACACCATGACCCCCGCGGGTGTGATGCGTAAATCGGCACGATCGCACGAAACCACGATGTGGCCGAAATGTTGGTGGTAAGGGGCGGGTGCAGGGGGACCCGCATATTGGCTGCCCCCATAGTTGGCTTCCGCCTTAAGACGTGCTTCATCTTCGGCAGATGTGCTTTGCAGCAATCGCCTGCGGGCGCGGCCGTAGGCGTCGGCAGCCTTGGGGTGTCCCATTTCGCCAATGTTGTCTTGCAACTCATCGGTATCGTAATGACCATAGCCGCTATACACCGTTGTGGCAAAAGCGCCGTTCTCGAACAGCAGTAATGCGCTGTAGGCCCCTTCGGTGGGTCGGGTTGGGTCCCACGATCCGGTCACGGCCCGTACCTGCTTGACCAGCCCGCCTGCCAACAGGCGTACGATATCGATCTGATGGGCTGCCTGGCTGAAGACCACGCCTCCACCCTGTTCTGTCTGGAGCTCCTCCGGGCGCCGAGGACGATAGAGGAAGTCGGTGTAATTCACCGCGGTTATCATGCGCACTTGGCCGTAGACGCCGTCTTCTATGAGTGCGCGGGCATGGAGCACGGGGCTGTTGAAGCTGTGGCTATGCCCGACAATAAGATGCGCGCCGTGATCCTTTGCGGCTTGAATCATCCGCGTGCACTCGTCCAAGGTTATGGCCATCGGCTTTTCCACAAGAACGTGTTTTCCGTGGCTCAGAGCCAAA
>CAZMVM010000162.1:0-7157 GCA_964569785.1 uncultured Pigmentiphaga sp.
GTGTCGGTTCACGCCCACGTGTTCTGCATATGCCCAGGAAGCCCTGACGGTACACGGACCTTTGCGCGGGTCGTATCTGGCAGTGCATCGCTTATGTCGCTGTCATCCGCTGGCCGAAGGCGGTGCAGATCCTGTGCCCGCACCGAATGCGTTCAGGTCGGCGCCGCGGCTAGGTCTCTTCATGCGCGATTTCCGCTCTAACGGCGATTAACAGCTAAACTTCGCACTCGGCGTGTAAGAGACGCAGCCCATAGGCTGCCTTACGCAACCGCCCAGTTTGTTTCCTCACGCATTTATTCCCGTCAACCGGCATCGTTCATGGATACACGTCGCGCCATCCTCTGGATGATTTTCTTTTTCTCGCTGTTGTTCCTCTGGAACAATTGGCAGATCCACACGGGCAAGCCTTCGTTTTTTGGGGCGCCTACACAACAAAGTCAAAGTGCCCAGCCGGGCAACGAGAACGGCGGTGAAATTGCCGATGCGAGTGTGCCTGCTGGCATACCCGTTGACTCTGCTGCAGCGCCGTCCGCTGTCCCAGCGGGCCCCGTCGTTGCAGAGACCGCTGAGCCCGTCGTGGTGACCACTGACGTTCTGCGCTTGACGTTCGATCAGCTGGGGGCGCGCATTGTTAAAGCCGAGCTGCTTGCATTCCCGGAAAAGTCGGGCTCGGATCAGCCCGTCGTGTTGCTCGACGATGTGCCCGGGCAGTTGGTGTACACGGCCGAGTCGGGAGTGGTCGGGCCGCAAGGGGCTGCTTTCCCCACACATCGAACACCCTTCAAGGTGACCACGTCAGAACGTGAGCTCAACGGAGACAGCCTAAGCATCAGCTTCGAGAGTACGAGCGGGGGATTGCAGGTGGTCAAAACGTATACCCTGTATCGCGGACGCTACGACATCGAGGTCACGCATAGTATCCACAACGTGGGCGATGCACCGGTGACTCCGTCGGTGTACTACCAGCTGACGCGCGACGATACGGAACCTGGTGGCTCTACCTTCTACAGTACGTTTACCGGGCCTGCTGTTTATACGCAGGAAGAGAAATTCCAAAAGGTCGACTTTTCGGACATCGAGAAGCAAAAGGCCACCTACGCCACGCGCGCGAATAATGGCTGGGTCGCGATGATTCAGCATTATTTTGTGACGGCCTGGGTACCTCAGGAAGGAGCGCCTCGCGCCTATGACATGGCGGCGTTGGGCAATGGGCTTTACGCTGTCCGCGCAATCGAGCCGATCGGCACCCTTGCACCTGGTGAAGCCAAGGTAGTGCCGGCTCAGCTTTGGGTCGGGCCGCAAGATCAAGATGCGCTGGGCGCAGTTGCACCCGGGCTGGATTTGGTGGTGGATTATGGCTGGCTCACCATTATCGCCAAGCCGTTGTTCATCCTCATGACTTGGCTGCACAGTTTGTTGGGCAACTGGGGCTGGACCATTGTTGCCTTGACGGTCATTATCAAGCTCGTGTTCTTCCCGTTGTCGGCCGCCAGTTATCGCTCTATGGCTCGCATGAAGCAGGTTGCGCCGCGTCTAACCGCCTTGCGTGAGAAGTATGGCGATGACAAGCAAAAGTTGAACGCGGCCATGATGGAGCTTTATCGCAACGAGAAAATCAATCCACTGGGGGGCTGTCTGCCCATTGCCGTGCAAATTCCGGTCTTCATTGCGCTGTACTGGGTACTCTTGGCCAGCGTGGAAATGCGGGACGCACCCTGGATACTGTGGATTCACGACCTATCTGCGCGTGACCCGCTGTTTATTCTGCCTGCCATCATGATGGCTACCATGTTTTTGCAGATCAAGCTCAATCCGACTCCGCCTGATCCCATGCAGGCGCGCGTCATGATGCTGATGCCACTGATCTTTGGCGGCATGATGTTCTTCTTCCCCTCCGGCCTAGTGCTGTACTGGGTGGTGAACAACATCTTGTCGATTGCTCAGCAGTGGGCTATTACCCGCAAGTTTAGTCATGCACCTGCGGGCGCGCAGAAGTAGAGACGGCACGAGGCAAGATCGGTTGTGTTGGCTAAGCTGCCTTCGCGATTGCAGATATTCAAGCTGCGTGCAAATCCGAGGCAAGAAGAAAAGATGATGAGGTGGGGGAGGACAGATCCAACCCAAGTTGGCGCAGCGATGGTTGGAGCGCACGGCCGCTGTTAGTATGCGGGTGAATCCAATGCGCTATGTTGCATCACTCGTGATGCCGAGCCCAGATCACCGGCCGCAGGTGCGCACCGCAGACTCCAAAGCCGGCCTTCGTCAGAGGGTGTTGCGTTGGCCCGGGCTCAACCAGCTCCGGTCAACGCCGCTTACTGCTTTTGAGCTCACATCATGACCTCTACGTTCCAACCTATCGCCGCGATTGCCACTGCTCCCGGGCGCGGGGGCATTGGCATTGTGCGTATGTCCGGCCCCGATCTCACGCCTATTGTTCGAGCCGTGCTTGCACGGGATGCACTGAAGCCCCGTTATGCACACTTTCTTCCGTTCCTGGATGCTGAAGGGGAGGTCATTGACGAGGGCCTGGCCTTGTATTTCCCGGCACCAAACTCGTATACGGGGGAGCATGTGCTCGAGCTGCAGGGGCATGGCGGCCCGGTCGTGTTGCGAGCGCTGCTGTCGCGCTGTCTAGAGGCTGGGCAAGGGATCGGCATGCGTCTGGCCCAGCCCGGTGAGTTTACGCAGCGCGCCTTTCTCAACGACCGCATGGATCTGGCGCAGGCCGAGGCGGTAGCAGATCTCATCGATGCGGCAACGACGGCCGCTGCACGCGGGGCAATCCAGTCCATGCAGGGCACCTTCTCCCGCGAGGTCAATGCACTCGGAGAACGCATCGTGCAGCTGCGTCTGTTGGTGGAGGCAACGCTCGATTTTCCCGAGGAGGAAATCGACTTCCTCGAAAAATATCAGGCGCGCGAAACATTGGACGCGATACGGCGTGATCTGCAATCCATACGCGAGCAGGCGCGCCAAGGCGCGATTTTGCGCGAGGGCTTACACGTTGTGCTGGCAGGGCGCCCGAACGTCGGAAAGTCGAGTTTGCTGAACGCGTTGGCGGGATACGAGGCGGCCATCGTGACCCCAGTGGCCGGCACGACGCGCGATCGAGTGATCCAGGAGCTCAGCATCGACGGGGTACCCTTGCATATTGTGGATACCGCCGGATTGCGCGAAACCGACGACACAGTCGAGCGCATTGGCATCGAGCGCACCTGGCAGGAGATCGAGCGTGCCGACGTCATCCTGCATTTGCGCGATGCCACGGTACCACCGAGCGAGCTCGATCTAGATGCTGAAATCGCGCAGCGTCTGCCCCCGAACACACCGGTGCTCACCGTGCTCAACAAGATCGACTTGCTTCCCGAGCCACCTCCGTCTCAGGAAGGGGTGATTGCCATATCAGCCTTAACGGGTGCCGGCCTGCCCGAGTTGCGCGCCGAGTTACTGCGCATCGCGGGGTGGAGCGCGTCGTTCGAATCGCCCTGGCTAGCGCGTGAACGTCATTTGGCTGCCCTGGCCGCAGCAGCCGATGCGCTGGATGCGGCAGCTGCCCACGCTGCCCAGGATGACCGGGTCTTGGACTTACTTGCAGAAGAACTACGCATTGCGCATCAACATTTGTGCGAAATCACGGGCGAGTTTACAAGTGACGATTTGCTCGGCGCCATCTTTTCCCGGTTTTGCATAGGCAAGTAAGGGCGTATCTCGTTTCACAACCATGACAACCAACACTTATCCCATTCCCGCATCTCTCGCCGTGGTTGTGAAGCAAGACCAGGTGTTGCTGGTGCGCCGGGGCAATGAGCCTGACCGTGATCGTTGGGGGTTCCCTGGCGGCAAGATTCATTGGGGCGAGCCGGTTCTGGAGGCTACTCTCCGCGAACTCATGGAAGAAGCGGGCGTACAGGCCGAGATCGTACAAGTGCTCGATGCGGTTGACGTCATCCGGCATGGCGCGTCGGGCAGCGTGCAACATCATTATGTGTTGATTGCGGTATTGTGCCGATGGCAGGCGGGCGAAGCCGTGGCAGCCGATGATGCCTTTGAGGCACGATGGTTTACGGTTGCCGAACTGCAAGCAGGCACGGTGGCAACGAGTCCGCGGGTGGAAGAAATAGCTCAAGCCGCCTTGGATAGATTGAATAACCCGCCAGAGCTGTAGGCAGCGTGTGTCTGAAGTGCAGGCCCTCAAGCGGAGGGCCGCCCCGTTAGAACATATCACCAGTCGACACACTTCAAGACCGCGCGCAGCATCGAACATTCTTGCTCGTGTGCTGACCTCGGCGCTCGCCTGAGAAGGGCGCCCTGGGGCTTCAACGGAGTACCCAGCGTCTATCTCCGAACGCCGAGTAGCGCTGCACCCAGGCGCCGATGCGCGTGAGCGCTTTCCCGTGTCCTACAATCGAAACTTTGTGTGAATCCTACTGCGTATTCGTACGCCTGGAGTTTTTGCGTCATGGCTCAATACGTTTACACCATGCAGCGCGTCGGTAAGGTGGTGCCGCCCAAGCGGCAGATACTGCGCGATATTTCGCTGTCGTTCTTTCCGGGCGCAAAGATCGGTGTATTAGGGCTGAATGGTGCGGGTAAGTCGACACTGCTGCGCATCATGGCGGGTGTAGACAAGGAATACGAAGGCGTGGCCACTCCCATGCCGAATATTCGTATCGGCTATCTACCGCAAGAGCCCGAGCTCAACCCTGAACACACCGTGAGACAAGCCGTGGAGGAGGGGCTCGGCGACGTGTTTGCGGCGCGCAAGCGGTTAGAAGAGGTGTACGCCGCTTATGCCGAGCCGGATGCGGATTTCGACGCGCTCGCCAACGAGCAAGCCGAACTCGAAGCCATCGTGGCCGCAGCTGAAGCCGACGGCGGCGACATCGAGCACCAGTTGGAAATTGCAGCAGATGCGTTACGTTTGCCGCCCTGGGAGGCCCAGGTAAGCAATCTTTCCGGCGGAGAGAAGCGGCGCGTTGCGTTGTGCCGCTTGTTGTTGTCCAAACCGGATATGCTGCTGCTAGACGAGCCTACCAACCACTTGGATGCGGAAAGTGTGCACTGGCTCGAGCAATTCTTGCAGAAGTTTCCCGGAACGGTGGTAGCCGTTACCCACGACCGGTACTTCCTGGATAACGCGGCCGAATGGATACTCGAGCTGGACCGGGGGCACGGCATTCCGTGGAAGGGCAATTACAGCTCATGGCTCGAGCAGAAAGAGAACCGTCTGAAGCAAGAGGAAGCCTCCGAAAGTGCGCGTCAGAAGACCATCCGTCAAGAACTGGAATGGGTGCGCCAGAACCCCAAAGGGCGGCAGGCCAAGTCAAGAGCACGTTTAGCGCGATTCGAGGAACTTAGCTCATACGAATATCAAAAGCGCAACGAAACGCAGGAAATTTTTATTCCCGTTGCCGAGCGGTTGGGTAACGAAGTGATCGAATTCGAGGGCGTCAGCAAAGGCTACGGAGACCGCTTGCTCATCGATAACTTGAGCTTTCGCGTTCCACCTGGGGCCATCGTCGGTGTTATTGGGCCTAACGGAGCGGGTAAATCTACTCTTTTTCGCATGATCGCCGGTCAGGAGCAACCCGACAGCGGCACCGTAAAGATTGGGCCGACCGTGAAGCTGGCTTATGTGGATCAGTCGCGCGATGCGCTCGATCCCGAGAAAACGGTCTTCGACATCGTGGCCAACGGCTCCGACGTGTTGAGCATAGGCCGTTTTGAAATGCCGTCGCGCGCCTATATCGGACGATTCAACTTCCGGGGTGCCGATCAAAGCAAGCGCGCTGGACAGCTCTCGGGCGGCGAGCGTGGCCGTTTACATCTGGCCCGTACGTTATCCATCGGCGCGAATGTGTTGCTACTTGACGAGCCTTCGAACGATCTCGACGTCGAAACCCTGCGTGCGCTGGAAGAAGCATTACTTGAGTTCGCGGGCAGCGTCATGGTGATTAGCCACGACCGCTGGTTCCTCGACCGCATTGCTACCCACATTCTTGCCTTCGAGGGTGACTCGCAAGTGGTATTCTTCGATGGCAACTATCAAGAGTACGAAGCCGACAAGATTCGTCGGTTAGGAGAAGAGGGCGCGAAGCCACGCCGGATTCGCTACAAGCCGCTGGCCACGTAAACAAGCGAAAGCCCATCCGTCCACGCTGCACCCAAAGGCGTGTTGGCACCTAACCGGTCGGCGTGGATGCGAGAGTTCAGTGGTCGGAGCTGGCGCGGTGTAAGTGTCAGTGCGTTGGGGCTTGCTGCACAACAATTACAGCTAAATCGACAAATCCCGGAGGAGACTATGTCACGTCGTCGTTTTAATAAGCTGGTTGCTGGCGTTCTTATGTGCGCTGGCATGACTGGCCTTGCATCGGCGCAAGACGGAGCGCCAAACACCATTGTGGTGGGCTTTGCAGCCGGTGGATCAGTCGATGGCGCCGCACGCATCCTGGCCGAGCAGCTGCGTCAAATCACGGGTGAGAACTATATCGTCGAGAATCGTACCGGTGCCGCGGGCCGATTGGCTGTGCGTCATACCCAGAACGCCAACCCGGATGGACGCACGCTGATGCTTGTACCACACGGGCCAATGGCCCTCTTTCCGCACATTTTTTCCAATTTGGGGTTTAACCCTGCGACCGATTTCACACCCATCTCCCGTGTGGCCACATTGGACTACGCTCTTGTCGCTGGTAATGATGTTCCGGTTGCCACTGGTGAAGACCTAAAAAAGTGGGCCGGTGAAAATCCGGAGCAAGCAAGTTTCGGTACCCCTGGTCTTGGGACGATCCCGCATTTTGTGGGAGAGATTATCGGCTCACGCCTGGGTGTGAAACTCACCAGTGTTCCGTATAAGGGGTCGGCCTTAACGGTCAACGATGTGGTGGCTGGGGTTGTCCCTCTGGGCGTTATGCCGATGGCAGACGCGGTCACGATGGCCAACGCTGGTCGCATGAAGGTCGTTGGTACGTCGGGCAAAGAGCGTTCGCCCTTAACGCCGAACTATCCAACCCTTAACGAAGTGGGCATTGATTACACGCTGGATGGTTGGTATGCAGTGTATGGGCCCGCTGGGATGGATCCGGAGGCGGTGAAGCGTCTCAATGCCGCCATACAAGAAGCCTTGCAAAAGCCCGAGCTCATCGAACGTTTTGCTG